>JAWOEM010000215.1:0-4663 GCA_046482785.1 Salinivirgaceae bacterium | reverse complement strand
TAATCATTGCCGAATCGGTGGCATTTTTTCCGCTGGTATAACCATATTGTTGAATAGGAGTAATGGCATTTTCGAGCAATAAATTTTTCCACTTTGTAAGATTAGGCTTCGTCCAATCGCCATAAATCCTTTTTATGGTTGGATTGCCATATTTGGCAATCTCCTCCATCATTTCTTTTACATTTGCCGATGGAATATTGTCTCCATCTATAAGTACTGCCAGGTTCGAATTCATAGGTAAACTTTAAACATGTATGATAAAAACTGCAACGGAAGCTGCATAGAACAAAGGTACAATATAATTGGTAGCACGCCGTACTTTGGGCTGATTTTCCGATCAATCAATAGCGAACTCCTCCTACCCTTTCCAAATCCTTCTGGTTTTCGCCTCAAATCCGCAAGAAAATTAAAAAAAACATTTTTTAAAAAACAGCAGGCTCCGAAAAGATAAAACCCAATTATCAATTCCGGAGCCACTGAATAATACTACAAAAGGCTGTCTTTGACCGCTAACCCAACGTAGATCGTTTCTTTTTTGGGGTTGTAATGTATTTAAATGTTCGTTTTGACAAAACTATGTCGATACACCCCTTCGACCATCTGGTAGGTAGTAATTTGTGTCCGTTAATAAACTCGATTTTATAGACAGGCTCGAATTACTGCACAGCCTGGTAAGCGTCGATAGTTCCCCATCCAAAGTCGCTATGACGATTCGGATAAAAATCGGCCGACTCTTTCATACGGTTGAGCACCTGAGCGCGCGACCAGCTGGGATGGTTCGACCAAATAAGGGCAGCAATTCCGGCAGTTGTAGCCGTGGCCACAGAAGATCCGCCAACATAGGTTTTAGATCCATTGTACCATCCCAAAACAGCAGAGTGGCGGTCTGTATTATTATGCCGCTCCATTACAACAGCAAAATCTATTTTAGAACCTTTATGGCAAACATCGCACTCGGTATAACCACTACCGTCTTGAATTCCGGTTACAGCAACAGTTTCATTCATATTGGCCGGAAAAATTACGCCTGCCCAGTTAGTAAAACTGGTAGATGTACCGCCGGCGGCAATAATCAATTTCCCTCTATTATAAGCATATTGTACAGCATCGCTGATACTTCCAATAGAAAAAACATGCCCAATAGACATAGAAATAATTTGAACATCGTTACGATTACCAAGCTCTGTAAGTGCTCTGGCAACACCGCGTTTTTCGTGGTAACCATCCACAACCACATTTTTTGTGGCTCTGTAGGCAATTAAGTTGCAATTGTAAGCTACCCCAAGCGGCAAATACTGATTATTACGAGGGGCTGAAATTGTGGCTCCCATTAATGTTCCATGCCCACATTTATCATGATATCCGTCGGTATCTGATGCCCAGGGCCAGCGAGAATCAACATATACACCATACTTTGCAATGTACCGATTATTAGAATAACCCGACTCAAAACCACTACCCATAAGCGATTGATCGTCAGAAATACCTGTGTCGATTAATCCTACACCAATTCCACTTCCTGTGGAAACAGACCAGGCCTGTGGTATATTATGTTCGTAGAAAACCCACGAAACCAAGCTGCCGGGATTTACAGTAGTGTAATCGGAACCATAAACGGGAACAACGGTTTTATCGCAACCGGAAGAACTTTTCTGCCGCATTTCGTGAGCAAAATACTCAAATCCGGAAGGTTCGATATAGCGAATCCCACTCAATGAATAAAGCGCCTCAATGGTCGCAAATTGACTCACCTTCAAATCGATATAATTTAAGGTTTCAGGCTCATATGTTACGACATCTTCTTCTTTAAGTGCCGATTTTAATCCCTCACTCTCAATCGACATAGTAATTTCAATAATGTCTTTACGAGCTTTGCTTGTGGAAATCCCTTTTTGCAAGCGATACGGACTATCACTGAAACCTACGGTAATAATTCCGTCGCCATGATGTGCCGCACTCCATACAATAACAGGATCTACATTTGCCCAGTTAAACTCACCGGTTTTTTCAAGTTCATCAGAAATCATTTTCCTGATTTCCTCTGCCGGAATAACTTCTATACCAGAAGTTTCCTCACATTTTTCGTTCACAATTTCGTCTTTTGCACACGAAAACAAAACCATAGCAGATACTACGGCCAAAAATAAAATTCTTTTCATAATTGCTTATAATTTAGTAGATTTAATTAGCACTACAATTTATAAACAAATTAAAAACGAAACAAATAATTGAAGATAATTTTTCATATGAAAAATTAACAACACTCTTACAAACAACACTTAAAATTACTCGGGGACTGTAGTTCTTAGTCCATCGACACCCATTATCGAATTCTGAAAAATGTTACAAGCCTCATCTAAGAATAACTTATCTGACTTATATCGGGAACTAAAATGACCAAGGATCAATTTGCCAACCTGTAGTTCATTGGCAAACTCGGCTGCTTGCTTTGCAGTTGTGTGCATTGTTTTTCGAGCTAACGCTTTATCGGAGTGCAAAAATGTTGCTTCATGATAAAGTATATCGGCATTTTTAATAAGCTCCATATGCTTACGTGTGATAATGGTATCTGTAACAAAAGCGTAAGATCTTGGAGGCAAAGGATCGGTCGTTAATGCTGCGTTTGGAATCGTTTCAGTTTCGCGCACCAAGTCGCCCCCCTCTTTAATTGCAAGAATCTCAGGAATGGATATTTGATATTGTGCAATTTTTTCGGAACGAATATTTCGCAATCGGGGTTTCTCTCGGAAGAAAAATCCATACACACTTACAGAGTGCACAAGGGGAAATGCATGTACGGTTACAACTTTATCTTCAAAAATGACCGTTGGCTCATTTTCAGATAGCGCATGAAATTGAATGGGGAAAGGAGTTTTTTCAAACTGAGGATTGAGTACAGTATTTAAAACATGTTCTAATCCGGGTGGGGAATAAATATGAATTGTATTTGTACGTCCAAGCAGCGCCATTGAGGAAATAAGTCCAAAAAGCCCAAAAAAGTGGTCACCATGCAAGTGACTAATAAAAATATGGTTGATGCGATTAATAGCAAAACTATGCTTGCGCAATTGTAATTGGGTTGCCTCGCCACAATCAATTAAAAAAAACCGCTCAAGTACGTTCAGTACCTGAGCGGTAGTATTTCTATTTGTTGTCGGCAACGCAGACCCTGACCCTAAAATAGTCAGTTCAAACCGCATTAAGCCTTATCGAGCATCTGGTTCAACATCTCCTCTGCCTGTACCAGGTCATCGGCTATATTGAGCACCGTATCGAGCTGCGAAATGGTAATCAGACGTTCAACGGCAGTTTGGAGACTGGACAGGATAAAAACGCCATTGGCATTTTTACACAACCTGTTTGCGACCAGAATAGCACTCAAGCCCGACGAATCGCAATACCTTGCGTTGCTGAGGTCAAGAATAATATTCTTTTCGCCGTTACCGGCAATTAACACTAATTCAGATTTAAGCGATGGCGCAATGTGCGTATCGAGCTTATCAACCATTACCTGTATTTCGGTAAACTTATCTTTCTTTTCTATTTTGAAATCCATAAGAGTAAAGAATTTTAGATAAAATTACGATATCATTTCCAGTCAACCAAAAAAAATCGCTCTATTGCTCATCTTTTTTTGCAGCGTCGTTGCTTTCGTTTCCTTCAGAAGCTTCCTTCTTCGCTGAGTTACTGTTCATTTCGTCTTTCAAAGCTGCTAATTCAGCAATATCACCAAGTGTCGTTTTTTCTAAATTATCTTTCAATTTTTTAGTTGCACTCTTGGTTGATTTGCGTGTAGCGACATTTTCTGCACGTTTTTCATCTTCGAAAATACGGCTATGAGAAACAATAATGCGTTTTGCATCTTTATTGAATTCAATAACTTTAAATTCATTTTTCTCGTCCATACCTACTTTACCGCCATCTTCTTTAACTAAGTGCTTTGGGGTTGCAAAACCTTCAACACCGTATGGAAGGGCTATTACTGCGCCTTTTTCGGTAAGTTCTGTAACGGTACCTTCGTGTACTGAATCTACTGCAAAAATTGTTTCGAATACTTCCCATGGGTTTTCTTCGAGTTGCTTGTGGCCAAGGCTCAAACGACGGTTATCTTTGTCTATTTCCAATACAACCACCTCAATTTCAGCACCAATTGAAGTAAATTCGGCAGGGTGCTTAATTTTCTTCGTCCATGATAGGTCTGAAATGTGAATTAGTCCGTCTACACCTTCTTCAATTTCTACAAAAACACCGAAGCTGGTAAAGTTGCGTACTTTTGCTTTGTGCTTAGACCCAACCGGATATTTTTGCTCAATGTCTTGCCATGGATCGGGCTTAAGTTGCTTCATACCCAGCGACATTTTACGATCATCGCGGTCAAGTGTTAAAATTACGGCTTCAATTTCATCGCCTACTTTCAGGAATTCCTGAGCGCTACGCAAGTGCTGCGACCATGACATTTCCGATACGTGAATCAAACCTTCTACTCCGGGAGCTATTTCTACAAATGCTCCGTAATCGGCCATTACAACAACTTTTCCTTTTACTTTCTTACCAACTTCAAGATCTTCCTGGATTTTCTCCCATGGGTGATCGCTGAGTTGTTTCAATCCAAGAGCAATTCGTTTCTTGTCGTCGTCGAAATCGAGAATAACCACGTTGATTT
>JAWOEM010000327.1:0-7643 GCA_046482785.1 Salinivirgaceae bacterium | reverse complement strand
ATTCTTCACCCAAATGAGTGATTTTCTAAATCGGGGTTAACCTAAATTTCGCACAGATTTTGACCTTGAAAAATTAAATCCGTGCGGAATTTAGGTCACACTCAAAAAGTACAAACCACTTAACTTTGAAAATGTTTAGCTTATAACGTTGGTTGTTAAATGGCATATGTTCGCGACCAGATAACAAACACAACTTACAATCTCCAATCAACACCACAAACCAATCCACAGTTTACAAACTTCCCAATAATAAAAACAACCCCCTCCTCACCTATTTTCTCCAATTTTAAGTAATTTCGCCTTCATGAATAGCATCCTGAAAAAGCTAAAACAACAACTTAAAACAACCCTCGCTGATCCATTTTGGCGTAGTGTAGGCAACCTTTTTAGCGGAACAGTTATCGGTCAGGCATTGCCAATTCTTATTTTCCCTCTACTCACGCGCATCTATCCAAAAACAATTTTTGATGTCTATTTTATTTATTCAAGCCTCATTTTGCTTACGCAGATAATTGCCAATCTTCAATATCATTTTGCACTTTTATTGCCAAAAAAAGAAAGCGATGCCCGGGCACTTCTTTTTATTAATACTGCCATTAGCTTTATTGTTTCTCTGGGGCTACTCCTAATTATTTTTATAGCACAACCCCTTTTGCGCCATTTAGTTGAAAATGATAATCTCTTGAAATGGATTTGGTTTATTCCTGTTAGCACGCTATTCTTAGGGTTGTCGGAAACATATATGTACTACCTCAACCGACTGCAACGCTACACTTACATGACTTATGGGCGTATCAGCAAGGGACTGCTATTGGTTGCCGGACAATCAATCTTTGGGTTGGCAGGCTACACCGCCGATGGCTTACTGTGGGGATTAGTTATTGGACAAGGCGTAAGTACACTACTGCTACTATTTTTAATAATAAAGAGCGACCCAAGTTGCTTTGTATTCAGTCGTTCCGATCTTGCAATTCTCGCACGGCGCTATAAAGATATGCCTCTGTACAACACAGTCATCAGCTTTATTAATAATTTGTCGAGCCAATTGCCCGTATTTCTGCTCACACGATACTATGGTGCCGGAACCAGTGGCGATTTTGGAATGGCCAATAAAATTGTCAACACCCCAATGGGTATGATATCGCAATCGGTAAGTCAGGTTTTTTATCGCGAAACCTCCGAAATTATGCACACAGGCCGCAACCTTAAAACTTTTGTCCATCGAATGTACCGCAATATGTTTCGCATGGCCATAGTTCCATTTTCTTTAGTGCTGTTTACTGCCCCATGGCTGTTCGAATTTGTTTTTAGCGAAGCCTACACATCCACCGGTTACATGGCACAAGTTCTTATTCCCTTCTATTTTTTAAGTTTTATCAACAATCCAATGACAGGGCTACTCACCATGCTCAACCGTCAAAAGTGGGGCGCATTTTATCAACTTACTTTACTTGTCGCACGCGCTGCAGCCATTGGGGCCGGAATATTATTTTTCGACAATGTTTTGATAACCATCGGTCTGTTTAGCTTAACAGGTGTGGTGTTCAATATATGGCTCTACTTTTATCTGATACGGTTGGCCGACAACCCTACAAGCAACTACCATATTTAAAGAAAATGGTTATCCGTTTTTGCACCTAATTTGATTTTGTTTTTCTTCATTTGCCCCATTGTCCGCCAGCTGGCGAATGTGAAGAAAATCAATTGCTCCCTTTAGGGTTTGGGGCAGAACAATTGATTTTCACTGCATTGGTTCTGTTTTAGGTACAAAAACGGATATGCGTATTAAAGAATTATTTTTATTTTTAGCCTATCACTCATAAAAACACATATTATGCAACCTACACGTCAGCAAGCTTTTGAACTTCTAAAAAGGTATAACCAAATTCCCGGACTTATTAAGCATGCACTAGCAGTTGAAGCCACCATGCGCCGTTTTGCCCGATATTTTAATGAAGATGAGGAAAAATGGGGCGTAATTGGTCTTATCCATGATTTAGATTATGAGAAATATCCCGACCAGCATTGTACCATGACGAAAAAAATTATGGAAGAAAATAATTGGCCGGAGGAATATATCCGTGCGGTAATGAGCCATGCCTGGCAAATTTGCACCGATGTAAAGCCCGAAAATTTATTGGAGAAAACGCTCTATGCAATCGACGAACTTACAGGGTTGGTTACCACTTCCGCACTGGTTCGGCCATCGAAGAGCATTTTAGACATGAAGCCGAAGTCTGTAAAGAAAAAGTGGAACGATAAACGCTTTGCAGCCAAAATCGACCGAACAATTATTGAACGGGGAGCAGAAATGCTAGACATGGAACTACCGGAATTAATATCTCTGACCATCGAGGGCATGAGCACAATCGCCGATCAATTAGAATTAGATGGTCGATTGGCTCAATAAAAAACCTGGTATTGAAAAACCGCTGACTAAAGTATATTCCCTTATCATCTTGTACACTACAAAGTCATATTCAATGACGTGAAACAAACACATCTAAATAACAAACAGGCTGCGGTTTCGCATAAAACGAAACCGCAGCCTGTTTGCTTGAGGCGCTCATCAAAAATCGGGTTAAAATCTTCTTTTGCCGTACGCCAATGATTCTCTTTAGTTCATTAAAGGACAAATGGCGTGGCCGCCAAAAACCATGAGTCGCCATAGCGTATTAATTCACACTAACACCCGCCGGAGGTTGCGCTTACCGTAACCTCCTCCTTTTTGGATGGAGCACCACCTCCCTCTTCTACAAAAGCCTTGAAATAGTTTTTGAAACAGTGCTGTATTTTATCTTCGCTGTAGAATGCGTGAACCGGATCAAAACCTTTAATTACATATTCATTTATTGTTTCAAAGTTGCCCGGTATATAGCCGGCATTCTCAACGCCCATTTGCGTAAGCATAAGCGCTGCCAAAGCAGCATCAGACTCAGAACCCCCATACAGTAGAATAGGGCGTCCGTCTAGTTTTTTTAGCGACCCCGATTCCATAAGTTCATCGAATGGGATATTTACAGCATCGCGCAAATGATCTTTTACAAATACCTCGGCAGGTCGTAAATCCACAAATTGATAAGCGTAAATGCGCTCACTTTGCAAAATACGGTGAAGTTGCATATAGTGCATTTTCGGTTGATCGAGATCGCGCTGCAACGTAGCGCCAGCTGTTTTATCGTAGTCAGCCGGAATAAATGCGCGCACCAATCCGCCAAGCAAAATAAGTCCAAAAACAACAAGAACAAAACTTCTAAATGTATTCATAGTGAATGTCTTTTTCTGGTTAAATATTAACAGCCTCCGCTAACCGTAACAGTTTGCTTTACTACCGGCTTTTTAAGTGACGGCGGATTATCACGCTTTAAGAAATCATCGCCTTGTTGAAACAGTCTGGCAACGCGATTCCTGAACCGATACTGATCATGAATTTCTTGACGAATAACATCTTTATCGGGTTTTGGCGAATAGAAAATATCATCGACAAACTGGTTTAGTCCTCCGTGCAAAACGTACAGATTCCCGTATCCTAAACGAGCACTAAGTAACCAGGCCTTATCGGCCAAAACACCACCATTAGAAACCAGAATTGTTTTCCCAACCTCCTTATCTAATGTACTTTCCCACCCGGGAGCTATTAACTCCTCGTATTGAACATTTATCGCTCCGGGCAAATGAAAGCGCTGAAACGATATTGCATCTCTCACATCAATAATTTGAAAATCATCTACATCATTCACCATATAAAATGCAAGTTCATCAGTATGCACATAGCGTTCATTTGAAACAGCATGTCGAAATAGCTCTTCATCGTCCATTTCCGAAAAAGAATTAACCGGGGTGGGCAGGTAAAGCACCATAAATGCGGTCACCAAAAGCAAAACCGCTTCCAACCCATATCCTTGATACTTAACACTATTGAGCTGCCAACGATCTTCGGGCACTGTACTTTCCAGGTATCCGGCTACGGCAAACGCCAGTAACGCCACTACAATAAGCCAAAAGACGAATGCCCCTTTCGAAAGTCCAATTAAACTAAAAATAGTTTCCCGATCGAAATACCGGCCAGAAAAAAGACCTTCGAAAACCGGGAAAAACTCGCCATATACAAAAACTCCAAGAAATAATCCGGCTACAAAAACCATGGCATCGACTTTTCCGATGGAAAGTGCTGCTACACTTGTTCCGGGGCAAAACCCGCCAAGCAAAAAGCCCACGCCCATAATTGCACTACCAACCAGCGCTGCAGTTAAAAAGTTCGAATGGATAAAAATAACCGATGTATCGAGTACTCCGAAGAAATCCATAAAAATTATACCTACAATAGCTACAATAGCAGCAGTAAAAAAAACCTTCAGTACAACAAAATCGTACCCAAAAAAGGTTCCTACCAACTTTCTGGACGATGAAAAACCGGCTTGCTCCAAAATAGCACCAAAGCCCAACCCGATAAAAAAGATTAGTACCATTGTCCATTCCGGACTAATTATTCCGTAAGGTATTAAAGGTCCCATACTTATATTTTTTATTTCCAAATTCGTTTAACAAATACCGATACAATAAATCCAACGCCGAATATACCAATCATGGTAATAAAACCCGACGCAGACAGCGCGGCCATTCCGCTTAGTGCAGCACCACTGGTACACCCTTTTGCAAGTTGCGAACCAATACCGAAAAGCATTCCGCCAAACAGCGCAAACACCAGTCTGCTACCACTGCTTATACGTGGCCCCCGTTCAACTTTTAAGCCCAAACGATTAGAGGCAAGCCCCGAAATAAAACCACCAATGAGCATTCCCAAAAACATGTATACAATCCAGGAATCCCACAACGATTTCCCTTCTCCAAGATACTGTGAATAGAAAGCATGCCCCTCGGTGTGTGCGGGAGCAACCTTATGTACAGCTGCTACTGTAAATTCCTTTACCGCTCCACTTGCGCCCAATCCGTGTCCAGAAATATAAAAAGTTGCAAGCAACAACAGCCCAAGCAACACTCCGGCAAGGTACGGATTCATGTATTTATCGCCTTTATGAGTCATAATCTGTGTTTTTTATTAACATCCACCTGATACACTAACGGCAGATTTTGATTCTTTTTTCTTCGGATTTGGAACCGCCATACTCTGATCTGTTGACAATGGGTAGTCCATATATTGTTTTTCAGAGAAATTATGTCCTATATCGTCGACCAGCACTTGATGCATAAATCCATTGGCTCCATAGAGTAACGACTTTGCATCGTAACCAATCATCACAAGATACGCAGTCACAAAAGCACTATGCTGGCCTGTAAAACAATACGGCACTATTGGCTTATCGACTGGCAACGTCTGTAAAAACGCCGAGCGACTTAGCGACTTTTTGGGAGTGTACTGAGTTGCACTTGGTATGTGCCCTTTATTGTACAGTTTTTTTGGCCAATAGTTGATAATATAAAACGACGAGGGCTGTTCAAACAATACATCAGCTTTGATAGAATAATGTTTGAATCCGTTTTTAAGCATTTCGAGCGCACGTTTACGAACAATGGCGTAAGCCAATGTATCGGCACTCATAATTTCCGGGTATTCGCCAAATTCACTTTTCGGATTGCTTTCCGTTTCTAATTGATCAACATATTTGCTACTTACTTTCTTGTTCCATTTGAAGTCGGCCATTTCTTTGTTCCATGACGACATTCCCCATTTTAGGGAAAAAACATTACCGTACCCCAACATACGCAACAAACTAGTGGCAAATGCGGCCGATTGCCCTGCGTTACAAGCCAAAATAATGTTATCGAAAGAAGATGGATCGATATTTCGCTCAAAAAAATGAATGAGTTCGGAAAATGAAACATTTACAGCACCCGGAATATGACCGGACTGATACTGTGATTCATTTCGTATATCAAGTACTAAAGTACCACTACCCAATATGCTGTAAACTTTCGAAGCAGCAATAATAGAAGGAGCCTGACTACTATTGATATAATCGCCCGTAGACTCCAGGTAGTTCATAACGGTAGTGAAGCGATCTGCTTCCTGTGTTTGTCCGGTATTGGATTGCTGGTGCGATTGGCAACTGCCAAACATAACCATTATAAGCAATCCGTATAAAACATTTTTTGTTTGCATATCCAATATTTTTTTGTTTTGTATTCTCAACTATTTAATGGGCATTATTCACTTTTCTTCTCGTCTTCTTCGTCCAGATTTTCGTTCTCCTCCTCCTCAAGTTCCTCGTATCCGGTAATCATGGCCTTTAGATTAGAGGAGACGGTATGTCCGGTAGTTATTAAATATAAATGTACGACCACAAAAGCCAACAGTAAAAAGGCTCCAAAAGTATGGGCATAGGCAATATTTTCCAGCCCGCCAATATCAATAAACTTAATGTCGCCCTTTTGCGGATAACGATAAAACAGGTATAGAATGCCTGATATTACCATTAATGGTATAATAAATACTTTCAGTCCCAAATACACAAGCCTTTGCAAGGGGTTTAATTTCGAAAGCGTTGTTTTCCGTGTTGGGTGAGGAGCGTTTTTAAAAATTCCCAAAATATAGTAATTGACCTGCGCCATTAGGTTTTTGGTTGTTGGAACATACTGTTTCCATTCTCCGGTTGTAAAATGCCAAAATATGGTAAATACAATGAGAACAATCAACGAAATAGCAGCCACGTTATGATATTTCACCGCAAGTTCAAATCCCATAAGTGAAAACGTACCATGAATCTCAAAACCTGTAACTGCCAGAAAAATAATCAGCAAGGCCTGCGACCAGTGCCAGAAACGTTCGTAGGTATTGTATATGTAAACCTTTTTCATATATCTAATCTTTTTATTTCTTATAAAAGTTAATCTGAGAATTATAATTCCTATCGCAAATCTGCACTACCAACAATTACGCATTTTGTTTTTTGGCCACAACCACACGTATTCCGCCATGAACCAATATTCCACCAAGGGAGGCAATAACTAAAAACCATCCGAGCGTATCGAGTAGGTTATTCCGATCGCGTCCCGGCATATAAAATCCGCCTAATCCCGCCAATCTGCCTTCATCTCGTGTATGACATTCCTGACATGAAACAGACTTGGTGGCCGGTGATACCATGTGGTTCAACGGCAAATACATGTCAGTTTCCACAAAATCGTACTGACCACTATACGGCAAGTCAATGTATTCCATACCTGCCTTCAATGAGCTCTCCCAATCATAATCTACCCATAATGCACCCTTGCCCGATTCTGCATCCCACAATTTTGCTTGCAATAGTCGCTTCTGTTGCGTGTCGTAGGGCTGCTTGCCTTTATGAATTTTCACAGGCCAAATTTTCGATTTACGATCGTTGTAAGAGCCAAATAATCTATTTATCTGTACAGGAACGGTGTCAATTATATCTGTAATTAAATGATGATCTGCCGTTCCATTAAAAAATAGATAGTCGGGTTTCACGTTCTTTTTCCATACAAAATCGCCCTTAATGGATGTGTACGATTTATTCCCCATCGAATCATACTTATGATAGGGATTTCCTTCTTTTAAATCAGAAGCTGTAGACCAATCCCAATACATTTTGGTAGCATTTACCTTGGCGTACTCCGGTATATGGCAAGTTTGACAAGCAACTTTTATTGTATGTTCATTAACA
>JAWOEM010000157.1:0-15757 GCA_046482785.1 Salinivirgaceae bacterium | reverse complement strand
GTTGAAAGGCTGATTACAGGGGTGGATGAATTGGATGTCACCATTACGGATATTGAGGCCGTTGTGAACGCTACACAATCCTACGTGGTTCGTGGGGGATGTTACGAGGCTGATGTGTTTATTGCAGCAAGAGATACATCCCTGAAACCAACCATTTATTACAGCACCAAATATCCATTCTACGATACCATTGATGCCGGAAAAGAGAAGTATGAAATGCGGGGAGAGCTGGGGGTAGATTATGATACCTTGCCTATTGTGGATGGAAAAGGTAAATATACGATTGAAAATTGATGACGACGAAGCAAAAATAGAAACACATAAAATCTCTGACTATAACCTGCTCGAACTCGAAGCAGTAAGAAATATTTTAAAAGAAACACTTCACAAAAAACCGGAAATCAAACCAGCCGATATTCATGAGCTGATTATCGACCTCGAAGGGGTGTATCACGATAAAGAAGCTGAAGATATTCAGCCGGATAAGCACAAAAAGGTTGAGCATAGTATTTCCAGTATACGTGTGGGAGCAGATAAACTCGACAATTTAATTAATTGGGTTAGTGAGCTGGTTACCATTCAAGCACAATTATCGCTGTATTCACGCGAAAATAATAATCCCGGACTGGCACCCATCGTTGAAGAAATTGAAAAAATATCTCGCCGCTTACGCGATGACGTTTTTAGCATACGCCTTATTCCCATTGCCAATATGGTAACTCGTTTCCAGCGTTTAGTTCGGGAATTATCCAATGAGCTCGGAAAAGAAGTTTTATTTGAAACAAAAGGAACCGAAACCGAACTCGATAAAAACATGATTGAGATGTTGATCGATCCAATTATGCATATTATCAGAAATAGCCTCGACCATGGAATAGAACCCAATTCAGCCGAACGAACTGCCGCAGGAAAAAAAGCAAAAGGGACCATTACACTTAATTCTTACTATTCGGGAACCAACGTATACATTCAAATTATTGATGATGGACGTGGCCTCGATGCGCAAGTAATAAAACAAAAAGCCATAGAAAAAGGACTCCTTGAGGAAGATGCCGAACTAACCGAAAAAGAGACCTATGATTTAATTTTTTCTTCCGGATTTAGTACTGCTAAAGAAGTAACAAATGTTTCGGGCCGTGGCGTTGGTATGGATGTGGTTAAACGAAAAATTGCCGAACTACGTGGAGAAGTAGAAATGACCAGCGAGAAAGGAAAAGGAACTACCGTTACCATTAAACTTCCACTAACCCTTTCAATTATCGATGGATTGCTCGTTCGAATTGAAAATACCAAATTTGTAATTCCATTGGCTGCTGTACATAAAATCTATGAGTTTACCCACACCGAAATCGAAGAGGCGATAAATAACCTCTTCCTTGCCGATGAAAAACGCGTACCATTTATTTACCTGCGTAAAGTGTTTAATCTCGAAGGAACACCTCCTCAAATTGAACGAATCGTAAATGTTGAGTATCAGGATACCTTCATGGGGCTTACTGTCGACGAAATTATTGGGGAATATCAGGCTGTACTCAAGCCTTTGGGGCGCATGTATAAAGGAATCGATATTATTTCCGGAGCTACCATCCTTGGAGATGGAACTGTTGCTCTTGTGCTTGACCCCAATCGAGTGATTTTAGAATTTGCAAATAACGAAAACCTTAAAGTTTAATATTATGACTACAAAACATCAAAAACTAGAAAATATCTCAAACACCATGGAAACGTATCTGTCGTTCAGGCTTGGGCGAGAGGTTTTTGCCGCATCTGTACACCACGTGGTGAATATTCTGGAGATGAAACCCATAACAAAAGTGCCGCATGCTCCCGAATACATGAGCGGTGTAATTAATTTGCGTGGTCAAGTATTGCCGGTAATCGATATGCGTGTGAAGTTTGGAATGTCGCCAACAGAACCAACTGTTGATACATGCATTATTGTTCTAAACCTTGAGATTGAGGAAGAGGAAGTTGTACTGGGAATTCTTGTTGATGCAGTTAGTGAAGTGCTGGAGCTTGAAGGAGAGCAAATTGAACCGTCGCCAAGTATTGGTACAAAATACAAAGCAGAGTTTATCAAAGGAATGTGGAAAAAAGAAGAAACATTCATCATGTTGCTGAATATTAACCTTGTTTTCACACGCGATGAACTCGTTATGGTTGAGGAAAAATCAAATGAGGCTGAACCCGACGAAGTAAAAGAAGAAGAAAAGGAAAAGACTAAGTAGAGCCTGTCTATAAAGTCGGGGTGTTTATTGACGAGCACTAAGTAAAAACGAAACTCTACGGGTGTTTTATTAATTGTTCAAAATGCTTGTGGTATATAGATTACCAACTTAGGAAATCACTTAGTGCCCAATTGAACTTTTGATATACGCAATTTTATATCCGGCAGGGTATACCATAATACGTGTGCTGCAATTCTGTTGGTCTGTAATAATATTAGTGTTAGATTTAGCCTTGCTTAGTTTTAAAGTGAGGCTAAATTTAATAAATTGATTATGAGGAGATTGTTTCTTGTTGTTTTAATTGGTGTGCTGTTGTTTTCGAGTTTTTCCGGTTCAGCACAAAATACAAGTGAGTGGAAAAATAAAATGTACGGGTTTATAAGAGCCGATGCATTTTACGATTCAAGGAAATCTGCCGAGGCTGTAGATGGAATGTTTTTGCTCTACCCACTTAATGTATCGTATGATTCGGTAGGTAATGATATGAATAATATAGATCAGATTACAATGACGAGTATCTCTAGTAGAATTGGTCTGGAAACAGGGGGTGGAAAAATATTTAACTCCTCAACTATTGTTCAAGCAAGGCTTGAAGCCGATTTTACGGCACGGTCGAATAGTAATTCATTGCGTTTGCGCCATGCTTATGTGCAATTAAAATGGACGAATCAGCAACTACTGATGGGGCGCACATGGCATCCGATGTTTACTCCCGATGTTTTTCCTTATACACTTAGCATCAATGTAGGAACCCCATTCAATCCGTTTAACCGCAGTCCGCAACTTCGCTATACCGCCACACTTAAACGGTTTTCTTTGTTGGCTGCGCTGCTTTATCAAAACGATGCACTTAACTTAGGCCCCGATAAAGATGATGGAATTGTTAAACGGATCGATTTAATGCGCAATAGCATGGTTCCAAACATCCACCTGCAAGCCAAATATTCAACAGAAAATACGGCTGTGGGCGTTTTTGCCGATTTTAAGTCGTTGCGTCCGCGTAATTTTACAACCGGAACAGCCGGAGTATTTAAAACCGATGCAACCATCGAAAGCCTCAGTACAGGTATTTACGGAAAAGTAAGACATGGTAAATTTTGCGCGAAAGCAAAAACCATAGTCGGTCAGAATTTAACAGACCACCTAATGCTCGGCGGATACGCAGTTCGTCACCGCAATGCCGTTACAGGAGAAGAAAGCTATACAGCTTCCAATCACTCTTTTTCGTGGTTGAACATAGAGTACGGAAAGGCATTTGTCGGTGGGTTGCTAATGGGATACAGTCATAATTTGGGCTTTTCGTCTAATATTATTCCAAACGAGAATATTTATGCCCGAGGCAGTAATATCGAATATCTATATCGCGTAAGCCCTTATCTTAAGTGGCAATCAGAGCGCCTCGAGTTGTGGGCAGAAACTGAAATAACCACGGCTGCTTATGGCGATATCAATTATAACGATCTTGGTAAAGTGCAAAATAGTTCAGAAGTTACCAATGTTCGTGTCCAATTATCATGTGTTTATCTTATAATGTAGGAATATGAGCGACCACCCGGGGAATTTTAATAATATACAATTAAACTCGAAAGAATTTGAGCGATTGAGTTCGTATATTTTTGGGAATTATGGAATAAAAATGCCTGTGGCAAAGAAAATAATGCTGCAAAGTAGGTTGCAGAAACGATTAAGGCATTTGAATATTACCACATTTGAGAAATATATCGAATTTGTTTTTAGCGATAAAGGCAAAGAAGAAATTATTCACATGATGGATGTGGTTTCGACCAATAAGACCGATTTTTTTCGCGAACCCACGCATTTCGAGTTTATGAGCGAAGAAATTTTGCCTGAAATCTATAGCCGAAAGCAAAATAATGTAAAAATTTGGAGTGCCGGAAGCTCCAGTGGTGAAGAGGCATACACCATTACAATGGTAATGGAGGAGTTTATTGAAAAACATGGGCACCTTAAATATGAAATTACCGGAGCCGATATTTCTACCGATATGCTTAAAAAGGCCATTAATGGCGTCTATAAACTCGAAAAAGTCTTTAATATTCCGGAGAGCTACAAGAAAAAATATCTGCTAAAAAGTAAAGATTCATCAAAAAAGTTGGTTCGGATAAAATCACATCTGCGAACAAAAGTGAAATTCTTTCGTTTGAATTTGATGGATACAGTGTATAATTTCCCAAAAGATTTTGACATAATTTTTTGTCGCAATACCCTAATTTATTTTGAGCGCGATACACAGGAAAAAGTTATCAATAAACTATGTGATCATTTGAAACCCGGCGGTTACTTTATATTAGGCCATTCAGAATCGATAACAAATATGAATGTGCCTCTGCAAAACATTAAACCAACTATATTCAGAAAACGATAGCCCTATGATGCTGAACCTGTTAATTATAGACGACGATATTTTTTTCAGAGAATTGATAAAAGATATTTTACAAGACTATCCGGTAACCGTACACGAAGCTGCTAACGGTGATGAAGGGCTAGTAGTTATGCGTCAGGAAGCAATTAAAGTTGTAGTTACAGATATTATTATGCCCGAAAAAGAAGGGCTCGAGAGCATTATAGAAATTTTACAAAAGTATCCGGGTACAAAAATAGTAGCTGTTTCCGGCGGCGGATCGGCTGGAAGTAGCGATTATTTAGAAATGGCGGCTTCATTGGGGGCACATGCAACGCTGGCTAAACCTTTCGAAAAAGAAGAGCTTATTGAAACCCTTAACCAACTGGTAGATAATAAGCTGGCTGTAGATTAATTATGTGGCGCTAAAAAAAATAGTTAATAATTGACGTTAAAGCGGTATATTATGGAAAAGAAAATTACAGATGAAGAATTGTTACGTGAATTAAGTATTCGGTTCGAGCAAAATAAAACATCACTTGAAGAACTGCGATACAAGTCCGAAGAGCTTAAGAAGGTAAACGAAAAACTAAAAGAGTCAGAATCGCTCAAAAGTCACTTCTTGTCAAATGTTACCAACGAAATTGTAAATCCATTTGCATCCATACTTGGCTTGAGCCAAAACATAATGTCGCTCAGAGTCGATAATTACGAGAAAATTAAACCGCTTGCGCAGTTAATTCATTCAGAGGCATTTAATCTTGATTTCCAGTTGAAAAATATTTTTGCTGCTGCAAAAATTGAAGCAGGTCTTGCTCAACCTGAATTGTCGGCGGTGAACGTTAGTTCACTAATAGAAAGTGTAATTGAAAGTTATCGCTATAAAGCACGTCAAAAAGAATTGAAAATAAAATTCCATTATCAGTCCAACGCCGAAAATGGAACAATAACAGGCTTTCCTACCGACTCTGAAAAAGTAAAGCTAATTATTTCTAACTTGCTGAATAATAGCATTAAGTATAGCAATGCTGCGGAAAAAATCGACGTTTCAAGCTATATCGATGAAAATGGAGCGCTTTCAATTGTAGTGAAAGATTATGGAATAGGTATCAGCTCCGACGATAAAGAAAAGCTTTTCGATCGGTTCGAAAAAGGAGTAGAATCAATTCATTCGCTCAATGAAGGCTACGGTTTAGGCTTGTCGGTAACGAAAGCTTATGTAGAACTGCTCGAAGGTGAAGTAAACGTGAAAAGTGAACCCGGAAAGGGTGCCGAATTTGCCATTGTGCTACCCCGACCCGACGAAACCAATTATTTAGAAGGCTTTTCAGACGATGGAAACCAAATATTTTTCGACGATTCTGATGAAGAATTTTAATGTATATCTATGGACAATTTGCCTGCATACTATTTATATCCTGCTAACTTATTTGTGCCGCCCGAAACATATCTTATCAATACCTTATTGGGGTCTTGTGTAGCTATTTGTCTGTACGACCCCATTTCCAAAATCGGTGGAATGAATCATTACATGCTACCTCTTTGGAATGGCGAGGGCCTGGCATCACCAAAATATGGAAATATTGCCATTGAAAAGCTCCTTGAAGGTATGCTAAACAAAGGTGCCCGAAGGCAATACATTATAGCAAAAATTTTTGGCGGTGGTGAAGTTATCGAGTCGCAGCATCATTATTTTAATATTGGTAAACGAAATATAGAGCTGGCGCATAGTTTGTTAGCCGAATTAAAAATCCCTATCAAAGCTGAAAGTACCGGTGGAAAACTCGGCCGAAAAATCCAGTTTAATACAGAGACAGGAAGCGTTAAAATGAAGTATATAAATCGTCAGATCGTAGGCGATTAGCCATTTTTTTTGTATTTTTAGAAACAAGTTATAATCTATTCCTCATAACCAAAAGAGCAGAGAATGAGTAAAATCAAAGTACTGGTTGTCGACGATTCAGCTATAGTAAGGCAAACGCTTACAGAAATCCTCAACGCAGATCACGATATCGAAGTTATTGCAGTGGCTTCGGATCCATATTATGCAGCCAAGAAAATACAAAAAGAAATCCCCGATGTAATTACACTAGATGTGGAAATGCCCCGCATGGATGGACTGACCTTCCTGCGGAAAATAATGACACAGCATCCGATACCGGTTATTATTATTTCGTCGCTTACTGCCAAAGGAACAGAAACGGCTATTAAAGCATTGGAGTATGGAGCGGTAGACATTATTACTAAGCCCAATATGAGCACAAAAGACTTCTTTAAAGAGTCGAGCATGAAAATATGCGACGCCGTAAAAGGTGCCGCCCGGGCAAAAGTAAACCGGAAAAGTATTAAGGCCATAAAAGAGGTGCAAAAACCAATACAAGGCGTAACCCCTAAACTGTCAGCCGATGCTGTGTTGCAACGCAGAATGGGGCGCAGTATGCTTGAAACTACCGATATTGTTATTGCGGTAGGAGCTTCCACCGGAGGAACAGAGGCATTGCGCGAGTTTCTTATGGCTCTCCCGCCCGATAGTCCCGGAATCGTCATCGTTCAGCATATGCCCGAGCATTTTACTCGTTCATTTGCCGAAAGGCTTGATGAGTTGTGCCACATCTCCGTAAAAGAGGCGGCTGAAAATGATACCGTAATTCGTGGCCGTGCACTCATAGCGCCCGGAAACCATCACTTGCTCGTGAAACGTTCCGGAGCAAGATATTACGTGACCATCAATAACGGGCCACTAGTCAACCGCCATCGCCCATCGGTAGATGTTCTGTTCCGTTCCACTTCGCAATATGTTGGAAAAAATGCAATTGGAATTATAATGACCGGAATGGGAGACGATGGAGCCCAAGGCCTGCTCGAAATGCGCGAAGTAGGCGCAATTACGGTGGCTCAGGACGAAAAGTCCTGTGTGGTTTTTGGAATGCCCAAGGAGGCCATTGCCCGCGGAGCAGCCCAGCATGTTATGCCGCTCAACCAAATGGCCGGATTCGTGGCCAAACACAGACGATAATCCCTGATTTTTTTTGGAAGGAATGAAATATGCTCCAGATAACAATACGTATTTTTGCAGAAAGAGGCTGTCTGTAAAAGTTTACAAAATCTTTTTCCCGTATTGGACGCTTAATAGTTTAAAAAATAATATATTTGATATTTGATAAACACCATGTTTGTGAAAAAAAAGTCTCATGGGGAAAAATAGAAAATTAACCAGAATCTTTCTTATAGGAAGTATCTTATTCAGCTTCTTGCTGTATTTCTTTATTATTAAAGGCCTGCTTGGAGCTCAAAATCTCAGTTTTACGCCAAGTAACCTCGCGGCACTACACCAAAATCCTATCTATTTTTTAATCGATAGTTTGGTAATTATTCTGCCTCTTTTTGCATGGCTTGTAGGTTCTTTTTTCGAAGAATTGGTCAATTCGTTACGCAAGAAAATAAAGCAGGAAGAAGGAAAACAAGAAAAGCTGAGTAGAATTACCGAGTACCTCAACGAGGGAAATGTCGATTTTGAAGAAGATGTTAATAATAGCGGTGGGGTAGTGGCACAACTACTGAGTTTGCGCGATAACCTGAAACAGCAAAAGAAAGATGAAGAAATCCGCAAGCAAGAAGATAATCAACGCCATTGGGTTGCTGAAGGTCTTGCGAAATTTGGTGATATCCTAAGACAAAATAACGATAATATCGAAAAGTTATCTTTCGAAATTATCAGTAAACTGTGTAATTATATCGGCGCTGTGCAAGGTGGGTTTTATCTTTTCGAAGATGAAGATCAACACGATTTACACTATCGCTTAACGGCTCACTTTGCTTACGATAGACAAAAATATAATGAGAAACGCATCGAATGGGGCGAAGGGCTTATCGGAAGAGCAGCCTTTGAGAAAAAAACGCTACTAATCGACGAAGTGCCCGAAGATTACGTTGAAGTTACATCCGGACTGGGCGAAACCAATCCCGACATACTTCTTATTGTACCCTTAAAATATAATGGAGAAGTGCATGGAGTTATTGAGATGGCCGGATTTAATAGCTTTGAAAAATATAAGGTTGATTTTGTAGAGAAAATTGCTGAAAATATTGGTTCTACCATTAGCAATGTGCGAATTAATGTGCGCACAGCAAAACTACTGAAAGATAGCCAGGAGCAGGCCGAGCGTCTTTCGCAGCAAGAAGAGGAAATGCGGCAAAACATGGAAGAGCTTCAGGCCACACAAGAAGAGGCCGCAAAGCAGTCCAAAGAGTTTATCAGCTTTACCAATTCGGTAAATCATACCCTTATTCGCGCAGAGTACGATGTAAACGGAATATTGGTTTATGCCAATACCAAATTCTTGCGCAAACTTGAGTACGATAAAGGCTCAGAGGTCGAGGGGCATCACATTTCCATGTTTATTAATGAAAAAGATAAAGTTTGGTTCAACGATATTTGGAACGATTTATCACGCGGTGGACAGCACTTTGAAGGCTACATGAAGCATGTAACCAAAAAAGGAAAAGACTTGTGGACTATGGCAACCTATACTTGCGTGAGAAACGAAGAGGGTGGCGTAGAAAAAGTATTGTTCCTTGCCATCGATACAACAGAACACAAAAAGCAGTCGCTCGATTATGAAGGGCAAGTATCTGCGCTTAATTTAGCCAACATAAAGGCCGAATATGCGCCATCGGGAAAATTTATTGCCTGTAACGAAAAGTTTTTAGATGCGGTAGGCTACTCAATGAATGAAGTGAAAGAAACCAGTATTTTTGACTTCTTTACCGATGAAAACCAATCCGGCTTTGAAGAGCTTTGGAACGATGTGGTAAATGGAAAACCATATCAGGGACAGTTAAACGTGACGGTCAAAGGCAAAAAAATTAAGTGGTTTCAAATGACATTTATGTCGGTAAACGATATGTATGGCGAAGTAGATAAAATACTTGTGTTAGCAATTGATATTACCGACCAGAAAGAGCTCGAAATACGCATTAGCGAACAAAACCGAACCCTAAAAGTGCAGGAAGAACGCCTGAAGAATGCTGAAGTTGAGCTGCAAAAACGGCTCGATACCGCTAAACGTGAACTGCGCCAGCACTTTAAGGAAGTTGAGCGTAGTAAAGTTCGGCACGAGAAAACCTTACAGGGAATGCTCGATGGAATTGTTACCATAAACCAAAATGGAATAATAGAGTTCTTTAATAAGGCAGCCGAAAATCTTTGGGGATACGACTGCAAAGAGGTTCTTGGTCAAAATGTGAAGGTTCTTTTTAGTAAGGAGATGATTGAAAATGATGACTTTGTAAATTCGTTCGTATCAACCACAAAAGAGAAAGTTATTGGCGAGCGCAGAGAGGTCAGTATTATGCCAAAAAATGGCGAACCCGTACAAATATTGATTCTATTGTCCGACGCAACCGTCGATAAAGAGCACACGTACACAGCATTTATACAACAAATTGAAGTTGAGTTATTCTAGGATAAATAGTGCCGGCGAGCGATCATTTTTGCAGTGGAAGCACTACTTGTAGTATTTATGAGAAAATAGGGTTTGTTGACGAACACTAAAGGAATTATCGTAAAATGCTTCAGATATAAAAGCTCAAAATAAATCGGTCATGCGACCGATTTATTTTGTTTTGGGCATTTGGTAATACCTACGACCTGAAATAAATTACTATGAGAGAAATCCTTCCGTATTTTTAGTAATAACTTGGCAGAAAAATGCGTTAGCACTTGACGATACCCGAATGAAATACATAACGTCAATATTTTTATCAGTTTAATTTTTTATTAGCCACACGAATGAAGACACCAACAAACCGATACCATCTTGCTGTAGTTACAGCAATCTTATTATTGCTTATTTTGGGCAAAGGATGCGAAAAAGATGAATACTTGACCGATTCCACCGCCAAGCTCTCATTTTCCCAAGATACTGTTATGTTCGATACCGTTTTTGCCGGAATAGGTTCTGCCACCCAGCGCTTTAAGGTTTACAATAATCATGATGCTGCATTAAAAATATCGTCAATTCGTATGGCCAAAGGGAGTAGTTCCAAGTTTCATATGAATGTAGATGGTGTAGCTGCCAACTCCGTTCGCAACTACGAAATTAAAGCAAAAGACAGCATATTTGTTTTTGTTGAGGTTTTAATCGATCCTTCAAATGACGATTTAGTTGAGAAAGATTCAATAATTTTTAGCCTTAACGGTGGCGAACAAGATGTGAAAATGCGGGCTTTCGGTCAAAATGTACACCTTTTAAGAAATGCTTTGTTGCCAACGCAGACATGGACTAATGATAAACCCTACCTTATTTATACATCTTCGATGGTGGATACACTGGAAACGTTAACCATAGAAGCGGGCACAAAAATCTACTTTCACCAGGGGGCCAGTTTATTTGTGAAAGGATCGCTTAAAGTAAATGGAAACCGAGAGAATCCCGTTCTTTTTACCGGTGATCGGCTCGAGAATTTTTACAGCGATAAACCGGGTCAGTGGGGTGCTTACGCAAGTTTATCCAACGGTGCAACCTATGTTTTTGGTGGGTTACATTTTATGCCGGGTAGTTTCGAAAATGTGATCGATTATGCCGAAATTAAGAATGCCAATAAAGGAATCCAACTCGATTCGGCCATAGGCAGTCAGCCTGCTTTGCGTATTTCAAACACAAAAATATCAAATATGAATACTGCCGGCATTTATGCTCAAACCAGTCGTATTGTCGGCCATAATTTAATTGTCAATAATTGTGGTTCGCATGCAATAGCTTTAACATTGGGAGGCAACTATCGGTTTAACCATATTACTATTGCAAATTATACTCCTTATAATTCGCGCAATAGCGCATCAGTTGCTATTAATAATTATTATATGAGTGGGGGCATGGCTTATGTTTATGAATTGGAGCAAGCAACATTTACAAATTCGATTATCTACGGAGATGGAGGCGATCAAGGGAATGAGATTGTTATTGATAATGCCGGAGATGGCGTGTTTAATTACTTGTTCGATCATTGTCTCATACGAGTTAACGAAGATTTTGAACCCGACCCCGAGCGATTCCAGAACATTATTTGGTCGCCACAGCAGGGGCCGCGCTTTATGTCGCGCACCAATTATAATTTCAGATTAGATACATTGTCGCCAGCCATTGATGCAGGAAGTAGGGAGTATGGAAACCTGAATCCGACCGATTTTGATGGAGAGAGCAGGATGAACGATGAGGCTCCCGATCTTGGTGCTTTTGAACGCGTACCGTAGCGGATAATTCTGCTTGAATGTTTTTCAATTAAAAAAGTAACTAAATAGTACTACTGTGAAAACGATTAAACTTATTACTACGGCTGTTCTCTTATTTTTTATCCTCACCGGCTTATTAGCTCAGGATTCAGATCCGTTTCGTATTGTCTTTTATAACGTAGAGAATTATTTCGATCCGGTAGACGATTCGCTGACCCGCGATGAGGAGTTTACTCCGGAGGGAACACGCCATTGGTCGTGGTACAAATACAATAAAAAAGCCGCTGATATTTATAAAGCAATTGCCGCTTTTAGCCAATGGAAAAAGCCCGATATCATAGGTTTATGTGAAGTAGAAAACCGATATGCACTGGAGAATTTATTAAAACGAACGCCTTTTGGCGATAGCGACTACCGAATTGTGCATCAGGAAAGTGAAGATTTTCGTGGTATTGATGTGGGACTATTGTACAATCCCGAGAGTGTATGGCCAATTGCTGAGAATTATATAAAAGTGCGGTTCGAAGGAAGCCCCAATAAGCGCACGCGCGATATTCTTCATTTTAAAGCATTACTGAAAAATAAGGATACAATACATATATTTGTCAACCACTGGCCCTCGAAGTACGGAGGAGCCGTTGCCACTATTCCATTGCGCGCCACAGCAGCACGAGCACTTCGGCATGTTACCGATAGTGTTTTAGCCGTAAACCCCAATGCCAATATTATAATTACGGGCGACTTTAACGATACTCCCGAGGATGAGTCGCTGCGCGAGCATCTGGGGGCTTTGCCGTTAAGCGAAGCGGGAGAACAGGAGTTGGTTAACCTAACGGGAAGCGTTTCCGGTGTCGATTATTCCGGCACGCACAAGTATCAGGGGCAATGGTCGTTTATCGATCAGTTTATTGTTTCGCCGGCCATGCTGCGCCCGGAAAATCGGGTGTATACCAATGTGGAGAAGTTCGATGTTGGTAACATCGATATGCTAATGGAGCCCGATGAAAAATATACAGGGCAGCGACCATACCGTACGTTTATTGGCTTTAAGTACCATGGCGGATTTAGCGATCACCTTCCGATTTTACTTGACCTAGAGCTTCGATAACTTCCTTTTTGGTCTTTTTTAATTTAAGCCCCTGGGTTTGTCCAAATTCTAGCATAAAGTCCCATGCTTCGTCAAAATCATTGGAAATTTCGCCATCGAGAATAGCATTCTTAATGGCTTTTTTAATATCGCCAATTATCTTAGACGGCGATAGTTCATAGGCCATAATAATCATTTCGCCCGTAATTGGCGGCTGGAAACTTCGAATGCGATCTTTTTCTTCTACGGTTTTTAGTTTTTGCCTTACTATCTGATAGTTATTCATATATTTTTGAACTTTTTCATGGTTTTTCGAAGTAATATCGGCCTCACATAAAGTCATTAAATCTTCTACTTCCTCGCCGGCATCAAACAAGAAGCGTCTAACGGCGGTGTCGGTCACCACATCTTCGACCAAAACTATTGGGCGCATGTGCAAACCAACCATTTTTTGTACGTATTTCATTTTTTGGTTTAGCGGTAATTTAAGGCGTTTGAAAATGCTCGGAACCATCTTGGCTCCCACAAACTCGTGCCCATGAAATGTCCATCCGTGGCCATCCAGATAGCGTTTTGTACGCGCCTTTCCTATATCGTGTAGTAGCGCGGCCCAACGCAGCCATAAATCGTCCGACATGCCGGCAATGTTATCCAAAACTTTAAGGGTGTGATAAAAATTATCTTTATGCGCCATTTCGTTTTTTATATCCACGCCTTGTAAATTTGACAGCTCTGGAAATATGTATGCCAAAATGCCTGTGTTGTGCAATATTTTAAAACCAACTGATGGTTTTGGAGCCAGTAATATTTTGTTGAGCTCTACGTTTATCCGCTCTTGTGTAATGATTTTTAAGCGTTCCACATTTTTCGTAATTGCCTCGTAGGCATCATCGGCAATACGGAAGTTTAATTGTGTAGCAAAGCGGATGGCTCGCAGCATGCGCAACGGATCGTCGGAAAATGTAACCTGAGGGTCTTGCGGAGTTCGAATCAGTTTTTTTTCGATGTCCAATAAGCCATTAAACGGATCTGTTATCTCTCCAAATGCATTTTTGTTGAGGTTAATGGCCAGTGCATTAATCGTGAAATCGCGCCGCAGCTGATCGTCTTGTATTGTACCACTTTCAATAATGGGGTTTCGAGAGTCCCTGTTGTACGATTCTTTACGGGCCCCAACAAACTCATACTCAATATTCTGATACTTAAACATTGCCGTTCCGTAGCTCTTAAAATACGAAACCTTGATATTGGGATTCAGCTTTTCTGCCACTTCCCGTGCTAAGCTAATTCCACTGCCTTCTACCACTATGTCCACATCTTTTGATGGCCTGTCAAGTACTAAATCGCGCACAAAACCACCAATAATATAGGCTTTTTGTTTGTTCGTAGTTGTAATTTCAGAAATGGTTCTAAATACCTTGTTGTTTATATCGTGCGAGAAATTCATTTGTTTTATCCTTTCAAAGTTGGCTGCAAAATTACTATTTTATAGCAATTGGTGTAGAATTATTACGGTTTAAAAAATATTCAACAATATAGGAGCAGGCTTGTTCTAACCACTAAGTAATGTCACGTCATCGTATTGTGGCGCTACGAATGCTTCATGAGTAGGTGCGGATATTGGCATACGATTTGTGAACATATCTATAGATTTATATTTATTCATAAAAAGACAGAAAAACATGCCTGAATTTTTAACCAAAGAAACATTTAAAGAGAAAATTTTCAACTTTGAAGACAATAAAGAATGGAAATTCGAAGGCGATAAGCCTGCAGTGATCGATTTTTACGCAGATTGGTGTCAGCCTTGTAAAATGGTCGCTCCAATCTTAGAAGAATTAGCAGAAGAGTACAAAGGTAAAATCGATATTTACAAAGTAGACACCGAAGATCAAAAAGAGTTAGCTGCTATGTTTGGAATTCAAAGTATTCCTTCATTATTATTCATCCCGGTGGGAGATCAACCACAAATGGCAGCCGGTGCTTTACCAAAAGAAACATTTAAAAAAGCATTTGCCGATGTTCTTAAAGTAGAGGAACCTGCATAATTTGTTTCACACAAATCACTTAGAATTTTTTAAAAAAAGGCGGCCAAATGGTCGCCTTTTTTGTTTTATAAATTTCTTATGTAATTATCACCCATTGGTATTTCGCGTTTGAGTTCGAATCGGTATCCTACTACGAAAAGTACATTGCCGTGCCTGATATTTATTGTATTCCGATCTTCATTTATTAAACTTGTACTACTGTTTACTCCTGTAATGGCTGTGTAAAAACGGTTTTTACTGTAGCCGACAGAATATCGCGCCGTAGAGGTTAGCCCTATCCCATTATTTTCGATTAGGCTTGTTCCTTGTTCTTTTGATGCGTTGATGGTTTGTATGCCGATGCCCGGCGATAACTCAAGGGTAATAAAGAAATTGTTTTTTATTACAAATGTATAGATGTACCCGACGGTAACGCCCAAATTAAACGAGGATATTTTTGTGAAAAGCGACTCTTCACCAAATTCATTGCGAACAAAGTGCGGAACAAGAGTGGAGTCGGTTTGTATGGAATTAATTGATGAGTATCCTCCAATTAGCAATGAACCAGCTCGCTTGAGTTGCTTCTCATTAAAATCGAAAGCAGCTTTATAGGAAAATTTGTCGTAGTTCCAAACGTACCGCGATGATACTCCTATATTGGCAAAGCGAATATCCGGACGTTGGTAGTGAGGGAGGTCGTAATTATTGAAGAGCGGGTCAAAATCTGTCATGTTTTCTAAATACATTCCATTGTACAATTGGAAGAATATATCGGTAGTAAATTTACGGAAGTGGGTGTTGATTTGCAGATCGAGCCGT
>JAWOEM010000124.1:0-2841 GCA_046482785.1 Salinivirgaceae bacterium | reverse complement strand
CTCAGCACTAATATTAAACTCATGTAATTGTCGGGCAGCTTCTTCGGCAATGCGCACGCAGGAACCATAAGTAACTATCGTTATATCGTCGCCATTGTTCATCACCTCCGGTTTACCAAACGGAACGGTGTACTCCCCAATATTTTCGGGTACACGCTCCCGCAACCGATAGCCATTAAGTGGTTCAATTACCAGTGCAGGCTCATCGGCTTGCAGCAATGTATTGTACATGCCGGCGGCTTGTGTTAAATTGCGGGGCACACCAACTAGTACGCCACGAATAGAATTTATGACCATACTCAATGGTGAGCCCGAATGCCAAATGCCTTCGAGCCTGTGACCACGGGTGCGAATAATGGCAGGCGCCTTTTGTCCGCCACGTGTTCGCCAAAGCGTTGTAGCCAAATCGTCGCTCATGGTTTGTAGGGCATACAGCAAATAATCGAAGTATTGAATTTCGGCAATAGGCCGTATTCCACGTAAAGCCAACCCAATGGCCTGTCCCAGAATAGTAGTTTCGCGAATTCCGGTGTCGGTTACACGCCATTTGCCGTATTTTTCCTGCATACCCTCCATTCCTTGGTTTACATCGCCTATTTTTCCGGTATCTTCACCAAAAGTTACCAAATTATCATGCTTTTCGAACAATTTATCGAAATTGTCACGCAATATTTCCCGTCCGGGCTTCATTTCGTTCTTCTCGGCATACTTAATCGCCACATGTGGGATTTTTTGTACAGCACGGTCTGTTTCCGAATAAAGATGCGAATGATACTCGGGACCAATATTTTCATAATTCTCTTTTAACCATGTTCCTAACTGCTCTTTCAAAACTTGACGTTTCGAGCAATCGCTACAAATATGTCGCAGTATACGCTTTGCAGCACTAAAATTATCCTTTCGAATTGGGTAAGCTATGCGTTTCAGGTTATCGGCTATTTCGCCGGCTTTATCGTAATGGTCGCGCTTACACACACAAGTGCGATTTTCAATAATAGCCACAAGCTTGTCGCGCTCGGCTTTTAAGGGATCGGTAAATGCTTTCCATGCACGATTTTTGGCATCTTTAGCCTCTTTTACGGCACGTTTTTCTATTTCACCCAGTTCCTCTTTGGTGGCAATTTTCTCGTTAACAAGCCATTCGTTGAATTTTTTGATGGGATCGTACTCGCGTTCCCATTCTAGGCGTTCTTTTGACTTGTACCGCTCATGCGACCCACTGGTAGAATGACCTTGAGGTTGTGTAACTTCTTCGATATGAAAAAGTACCGGAACATGCTCTTTGCGAGCACGTTCTACTCCATCTGCATAAATATTCAAAAGTTCGTTATAATCCCATCCTTTCCCTTTGTAAATAAGCATTCCGCTCTCTCCGGCCTTATTGATTTCAAATCCGGAAAGCGCTTCTGAAATAGACCCCTTGGCGGTTTGGAACTTTTTGGGAACCGAAATGCCGTAACCATCATCGTACACAGACATTGCCATGGGTACTTGCAGTACGGCAGCAGCATTCATGGTTTCCCAAAAGTGCCCCTCGGAAGTACTTGCATCGCCAATTGAACCAAATGCAACCTCATTTCCTTTGAGAGAGAACTTGGAATTTTTTTGCAACTCCTTTACTTCGCGAAAAAGTTTTGAAGCATAAGCCAACCCCAATAGCCTAGGCATTTGGCCGGCTGTGGGAGAAATATCGGCTGAAGAATTTTTTTGCTCCATTAAGTTTTTCCAATTGCCTTGTTCATCGATGTTGCGCGTTCCAAAATGGTTGTTAAAGGATCGGCCTCCATGACTGGGATTATGCTCCAAGCTGGTATGCCCGTATAACGATGCAAAAAATTCATCGGCCGTGTACATTCCTGTGGCCAGCATAAGGGTTTGATCGCGGTAATAACCCGACCGCCAATCGCCATTACGAAACTGCCGAGCCATGGCAAGTTGTATAAGCTCTTTTCCATCGCCGAAAATCCCAAATTTCGACTTGCCGGTTAAAACTTCCTTTCGACCCAAAATACTCAACTGCCTGCTTAAATTAGCAGTATAATAATCTTCTAGTAGTTCTTCTTTTTTTAAAAGTGGTTGATTTTTACTGTTCTTTTTGGTTGCCATGGTTCATATTTTTTTCGAATAGTTTAACTAATTTTCGTAATTTTGTACACTTCACAAACAAACTAATTTTAGTAATGTTGACAATTAAACTCCTTTTAATCTCAATTGCCATGATGGCACTTGTATTTCTGGCGCTGGGCGTTCGAGTATTTTTTCAGAAAAATGGAAAATTTCCACATACGCACGTAGGAGGCAATAAAGAACTAATTAAACGCGGCATTTACTGTGCTGGCACCTGGGACAGAATTGAACGAAAAAAAGTAATCGCACAATATAAAAAGGAAGCGATGCAACAACTTAAGCCCGATCCCGGGTTCATGTCTAGTATAACCTGACGAGCCAAGTATTGATTTTTGTATTTTCAGAGCTTAAGAAAGAGGTTTGAAGAATGCAGCTATTGCAGCGATTTCAAAAACATCTTTTATATAGTCAAGGCATTGTAAATTAATAGCTTATGGAAAATGATGAAAATTAATTTTCGGGCTGTTTTCTTATAAGGCATTAATATGATTAATAAGCTGAATGTTAGAAATTTATCTTAAAATTGCAACTTCTGATAAGCAATTATGGTTACCACTTTTTTCTTGATAAAAAAGTGGAGCAAAAAATCAAGATCAAATTACGCTTCCCCCCGCTCTGTTCAATAAATTAAATGACATATAAAAGCTGAACAAGGAATGTCTGGATAAGGGACCGCGCCGAGCGCAGAAATCCTTCCTTGTCAGCATCAAAAAT
>JAWOEM010000028.1:0-10866 GCA_046482785.1 Salinivirgaceae bacterium | reverse complement strand
TTTGAAGGAAATAAATACGCACATTCAACGCTACACAAAAAGGGATAAAGATGCCCTTCAGCAACTGCTTACATATGCCAAAAAGAAACTTGCACAGCATTTTACAGAAGTCGACACTCTATATTCCGATTTTTTAAAATCAAAAGGACTCTAAATAGTGTTTGTCCATAATGTCCGATATCTGCGTTGTTGTTCAAATTTAAAACCTCACATACCCTATGTATGCTGCGGTTTTAAATTCTCACACGCCTTGATCTCGAACATTCTGAACTAAACACTCCACTTTATGGGCTGTCTCTAAATATTTGTGGTTATTTTCATCTTATCCCATTTATGTTGCTATAAATTCAGTTCTTTTCTGCGTTTTGCTGAAAATTTCGACACTACTAAATCATAAGAATGATCGATTAATTCGTGAACAAACTCGGGTTTGAGTGTTCCATCAATTCGCACGCCATTCCAATGCGTTTTACTCATGTGATAGGCCGGACCAATGGCAGAATGCGTGCTCCGCAGTACTTGAGCTCTTTCTGGATCGCACTTTAGTGCAATGCTTAAATCGACACGATCTAACCCAATAAGCGCAAACATTTTTCCGGCTACTTTAAATACGAGTGTTACCTCATCGAAGGGAAACTCCTCTGTCACATGCTTTTTGGCAACACAATAGTTACGTAAATCTTCTACATTCATATGTTTGGCAATTAATATTTAACCAATATCAAAGATAACTATTTCAGGCAACAATGAAAAAACACAACTGTTTTTTACTCTGAATCGGAAGCTTGTTCTAAAATGGTTTTATACCGCAAAATGCGTTTCTTAATGTCCTCTTCTCGTTTTTCTTCGTATTTTTTGTAGGTCGCCATTCTATAAATTAAAGCTACAGCAGATGCAAGTGACATGCCCACCATATCGTCGGGGCTAACCAATCCTTTGTATTGCTGTGCATTATTAAATTGAGCCATTTGTAGCTCTATTCCCGAAGTATTCATATAATCGTACTGGTTCATAGATGAAACCGAAACCAAACTCATATTGGCACGAGCATTGGCAACATCTTTTCCAATGTGTTGCTGATCAATAAATGCCTGTCGAAAATGTTCTTTACTTAACCAGGGAAGCACAACCACCTCAGAAAGCGTAAGGGTATCGCTTGAGAGAAAAACGCCGGTAACATACCGGGCTTGCTTCATTGTATCGGGGACAACAAAATCGTAATTTTTGTACCCCACATAACTGAACGTAACCGTATCGTTTGCATTGACGCTAATATTAAAAAAGCCCGATGGTGACGTGAGTGTTCCTTTTGTTGAATTTATCAAAATATGGGCATTCGACATCGATTTTCTATTTTCGTCGAACACAACACCACTAAACTGAATGGAGTCTTTTTGCACGAGCTGTGCAAATGCCGATGCGGCAAACATCATTAAAATAAAAATTGTAATACTTCTCATAGCAGTAGGTTTTGGGGGTTAAACGAATAATATTTGTTTAAATTACAAAAAAATGGCAAACCTGTATGATTTTTGCAAAGTGTCTGTAATAAATCAGTATAAGCCAATTAATCTCCGCAAGAGTAAAACAGCAGTGCATTTAGCTGAATTTTGAGAATTAATTGGCAGCAACTTTTTCACCACATTGTACTATTATGCAAATAAATACAACTCCCCTCTCCCTCATGTTTTCTCCGATAAATTACACTGAAATACAATTTGAGGAACGTGCGCTTGAACTTTTTCGTTATCAAGCAGCAGAGAATAAAACCTACGCCACGTTTATCAAGCATCTTGGTGTAAAACCAAAAGATGTAAAGAGACTAACCGAAATTCCTTTTTTGCCGGTCGAGTTTTTCAAGCATAAAAAAATTACCGATGGATCACCTATTTCCAAAACATTCAGTTCAAGCGGAACCACCGGTTCTACGCCAAGTTGCCACCATGTAGCCGACGTTTCTGTATACGAAAAAAGCTTTACAAAAGCTTTCGAATACTTTTACGATTCCATCGACAAATTTTGTGTGTTGGCGCTCTTGCCCGGCTATTTGGAAAGGGAAGGTTCATCGTTGGTATACATGGTCGACAACTTTATTGGCCAAAGCCAATATTCCCAAAGCGGATTTTACCTGTACAACCATACCGAGCTGGCAAAAATGCTCGAAACCAATGAAGCACAAGGTATTCCAACATTACTAATTGGTGTAACGTTCGGGCTGCTCGATTTTGCAGAAAAGCATCAATTCCAATTAAAAAACACCATTGTAATGGAAACGGGCGGCATGAAAGGCCGACGTCGCGAAATGTTGCGAGAAGAGGTTCATACATTGCTTTGCAATAGTTTTGGCGTAGCAACCATTCACTCGGAATATGGAATGACCGAGTTACTTTCGCAAGCATATAGCAAGGGAAACGGAATTTACTCTACGCCTCCCTGGATGAAAGTACTTAACTACGACATTTACAATCCGCTTTACACCTCGCTTTCCGGGAAAGGCGGCTTAAATGTCATCGACCTTGCCAACATTCATTCATGTGCATTTATTCAAACACAAGATATTGGAGTTATATCGGCAGATAACACTTTTGAGGTTTTGGGGCGTTTCGACTCAAGCGATATTAGAGGGTGCAACCTAATGGTGATGTAACCCATATTAAGCGACAATGGCTCACTGCCGTTCTTAATAACCACCCGAAATTCGGAATAAAAAAAATGCCCGCTTTACCTCTATTATAAGTAAGCGGGCATTAACCAATCTGGGAATCAGCTAAAAATTTATAATTGCTCCAATTCCTTTTCTAACTGCGATACTAAATCATCCATTTGCGCCACTACAGCCTCAAAAGGTTTCGAGGTAGTAAGATCGACACCGGCTTTTTGCAATTGATTTACGGGAAAATCGTTACCACCCGATTTTAATAACTCTTTATAAGCCGCCATGGCTTCTTTACGCTCTTTCTTAGAGCCTTCAGTTACATTTTTGAATATTTGTGATGATGCCGAAAACGACGTTGCATATTGATACACATAGTATGGCATACCGAAAAAGTGGGGAATACGCGCCCATTTTACATCACCAATATCATCGCGGGTAACCGCATCGCCATAATAATGAGCGTAAAGTTCACGCATAAGGCCATTGAGCACTTCGGCTGTTACGGGTTGCCCTTCCTCCACTAGTTTGTGTACACGATATTCGTAATCGGCAAACAACGACTGCACATAGAAGGTACTCCAGATATTTTCTATAGCTTGCTGCAAAAGCGTAATGCGCTCTTGGGGCGAATCGGCTTCAGCCACCATTTTTTGCAATAATAGGTGTTCGTTAAACGTTGAGGCAACCTCGGCAACAAAAATAGTGTAACTGTGCGTCGCGTAGGGTTGGTTCTCATTACTGTAAATGGAGTGCATGGAGTGTCCTAATTCATGCGCCAACGTAAAAGTGTGATTAAGTGAACCGTTCCAGTTCATTAAAATGTACGGATGAACACCATAAACGTTTGCCGAATAGGCACCCGAAGTTTTGTTGTCTTTTTCGTAAACATCAATCCAACCACCTTGCGTAGCTTCATCTATGCGCTCCACATAATCTTTTCCCAATGGCTCTACCGCATTTTTTATTATACCTGCAGCTTCATTAAAGTCGTACTCTTTATCGAAATCGACAAGTTTTGTGCTTAAATCGTAGGCGTGCAGTTCATCCAGCCCCATAATTTTCTTTCGTAATTTTAAGTATCGCTGAAGCGGATCTACATTATCGTAGGCTGTTTTTATTAGCGATGTGTACACGCTCTCCGGAATATTATTTCCTTCCAACTTGGCTGCCAGGGTACTTTCGTAGCCCCGAGCCTGCGCCCATGCATGGTTTTTATCGCAAATACCTTTATAAATGGCCGCATAGGTATTCTCCATTTCTTTGTACATTTTCATGTACGTATGAAAAATCAACTTTCGATCTTCTTGGTTCTCATTGGTTTCAAGCAATTTAGAATAATTGCCGTGGGTTAACGTTACCTCTTCCCCATCGGATAATGTCACAGTCGGAAACTGAATGTCTGAAACCGACAGCTCGTCGTAAATAGATGATGCAGTTCCGCTCACTTGACTAAAAAAGCTGAGCATTTTTTCTTTATCCTCAGTATAAACATGTTCCTGCAACCGAAACTGATCCAACAGATTAAACGCATAGGGTTCAAGTTCGGGATTTTCATCAATCCATTTTTCCATAGTAGACTTGGGCACCGACAAAATTTCGGGCGTAATCCAACTAGTGGCAGTTCCATATTTGGCAAATACGGCCATAAGTTGCTGCATACGGCCGGCAACCTCTTGGTTGCGACTATTCAAATCGCGCATAAAAGCCGGATATCGGTACACTTTGCCAAATGTTTTTCCCAATTCATCTTGTAGGTTGAGGAGTTCAACAAGTTTTTCATCGCTGTTCTTAATTTCCCCCTTATAAGACTCTACCTTTTGCATAAGCTCCATAGCATGGTCAAAATCATTTTGCCATGCATCCCAATCGGAGTAAATGTCCGATAAATTCCACGAAAGTGCATTGTCGGTTTCTCCCGAAGGAGTTTTTTCTGGCGCGCCATCGGCGGCAACGGTAAGTGCCAAAAACAATAGCGACACAGTAAAAATGGTTTGGATTTTCTTCATTTTTTTGATTTTAAGGATTAAAAATAATTTCTCATAGCCTACTGGCAATGGGTTTTTACGATGATTAGCATTAAACGTACCAAACAAAAGAAATGGCTGGTTTACTATCACTTACGTAGATATGCTGCAATTATTGATGATATGGAGATTACGACATAAATTTGTGGTAAATCATTGATTGCGCACACCACACCAAAACCCATTAATAATCTATTTTACAACGCATTAGCAACATCATTTTTAGCATAACTAGAATCTACTGAAGCATTAATTCCACATTACCCATAACCGCACACCATTGTCCGATAACGTACATTTTCAAAGCGGACTTTTCTGTTGAGCCATTTATAATTTAATTTGTGTAAACGGAGTTCAAAACCACAAATAATCAATGCCATATGAAGACAATAAAAATACTACCAATTCTTCTTCTATTTGTTTTAATAACCGGCTGCAAAAGCCAAACGCTCGATGAAAAAACCAAACGCATTCACGCAAAGGCCTTAACCGTTGATTCGCACACCGATACGCCATTGCGTTTTACCCGCGACAATTTTAGTATTGCAGACTACCACAACGGTAGAGAAACGCACTCTAGCCTCGATCTTCCCAGAATGGAGCAAGGAGGCCTCGATGCAGTTTTTATTGCTGCATTTATTAGTCAGAAAAAGCGCGACGACGAAGGACTAGAACAAGCCAATAAACAAACGCACACCATAATCGATTCCATTTATGCTCAGGTAAATGCCAACAGCAATAAAGTTGCCGTAGCCACAACAGCCCAAGATGCCTACACAAATGAAGCGAACAATAAAAAGTCGTTTTATATTGGAATCGAAAACGGGTATGCATTGGGCGGAGATATTAACCAAGTAGACGCATTCTACAATCGCGGGGTACGTTACATAACGCTGTGCCACACAAAAAACAACAGTCTGTGCGACAGCTCCAACGACACGACAGAACACAACGGATTGAGCGATTATGGCAGCGAAGTTGTAAAACGAATGAACAGCCTTGGAATGATGATCGATGTATCGCATATTTCCGACAAGAGCTTTGCCGATGTGCTTGAAATCAGCTCTGCACCAGTAATTGCATCGCATAGCAATGCCCGCGCAGTGTGCGACCATGTACGAAACATGACGGACGAAATGCTTGTAAAACTGGCCGAGAATGGTGGAGTTATACAAGTTTGCTTACTTAGCGACTATGTACGCCCACCGGTAAAACAGCCCAAGCGCGATAGTGCCTTCGATGCATTACGCCAAAAGTATAATAACTACAAAGGACTTTCAGATGAAGTTTATGCTCAGGCTGTTAAAGAATGGTACGAAACCCGCAGAGAATACCCACAAATATTGGCAACGGTAGCTGATTTAGTCGATCACATAGACCACATTGTAGACGTGGCAGGAATCGACCATGTTGGAATAGGATCGGACTTTGATGGTGGAGGCGCATTGGAAGATTGTTTTGATGTTAGTGAAATGCAAAACATTACAAAAGAACTAATTGTACGCGGATACAGTGAGGAAGAGATTATTAAAATTTGGGGAGGAAACTTTATGCGTGTTTTTAGAGAAGTGGAAGCACGAAAGAAATAGTGGGTCTTTCAATAAAAAGCAGCGGCACTATTTCAAATACCACACCCGCTCACCGTCAATCCGTTAAAACGGAAAATCATCTTCGTGGTCTGGGTTCTCAGCCTGTTTTTCTTTGGGTTTTTCGGCCATTACATGCACCTCGTTTCCTTCCACAAAAATAGCACGGAAAGGCCTTGTTGGACATGCATATTCACAAGCTCCACAACCGATACAAATTTTATCGTTCACCTCGGGTATACGCAGCCCATTTTTGTACGGAGCCATATACACAGCTTTTGTAGGACAATGTTCAGCGCACGAACCACAATCGGTGTTTTCTGTTTTCACAATGCAATTATCTTCAACAAATTTTACCTGACCAAGTTGCGTAAGCTTTTTATCGTCTTGTTTCAATGGTAAGAGCGCCCCGGTTGGGCAAATCTCCGTACAACGGGTGCACTCAAATGTACAATATCCGGCAAAATAATCCATTCGAACTTGCATAAAATGCTCCCATCCGAACTCTGACGAAGAAGGCTGAATTACATTTGTTGGACAGGCACTTACACAAAGGTGACAAGCAGTGCATTTGGTCAAGAATTCGGGAACACTGCCCGACCCCGGAGGTGTAACAAATTGGGTTCGTTTTACGGGAACTGTTGCCGTGTAGTATAACTCTTGGTCTTTACCCAAAGATGCCAACGGAGCCAAAACCAATCCTCCAACAATGGTTTTCAACGCTTGCCTGCGCCCTGAATCTGTTGGAGTCTCTTTATTGACTACATTATTAGACTGACTTTTACGTACCGTCAAATCAATGGCGTCGAACTTACATACGGTCAGACAATTATAACAGCTAATGCACCGAGTATAATCTACGGTTTGGCTTTTCAGTGAAATACACTCGGCCTTACACACTTGCACGCATTGCTTACAAAGTGTGCAGTTATTGGTATCGATACGAATACGAAAAAACGAGAACCGAGAAATATAGCCTAGCAACGTCCCTACCGGACATACAGTATTACAATATAATCGGCCATGTTTTACCGTGAGGATAATAATTAAAGCTAAAAAAGCTATTGCTACAAAATAAACACTAAAGTCCAACAGATAATAATCAATATAATAAAACGAATAATTATCAAATGACTGAAAAATAGGAACTAATAAATTATTCGCAGCTTTAACCACAGGCCTGAATAGATCGGAAAATATGCGTCCGAAAATGCTGTAAGGATCCAAAAAACTCACCGCCAACATGCTACCCATCAGCCCCGAAATGATTGTCAATCCCAACAAAACGTGCCTAACGTACTTAATTGGCCTATGATACCGGAACTTTATTTTTTTAAACAAACGAGCAATGCGCAATACAACATCTTGAAAAATGCCCAGCGGACAAATCGAAGCACAGTAAAATCGTCCGAAGAACGCTGTAACGAGCATGACTAAAATAAAGCCAAGACCTGCTGCTGAAAAAACGCCGGCAAAGGTTAATAAAGAAGGAATGAACTGTAACCACAGTACTCCCTTCATAAGTTTATCGGGAAACAATCCGGTAAAATCGAGAAAAGCAAGGCCTATAAGCAATAAAGACATAGAAGCAATAGCAACCCGAAATACTCTCAACCACTTGTATGTCATAAAATTACATTTTTATGCGACCAATATTTTGATCATCCAGATTCATATTTCCAATTTGCATATCGTGAGCAAAATTTATGTACGGTACGTTTTGTGGCTGCATTCCAAATATTTTGGTTGCAGCAGCATCGGCTGCCACCATATCGTCAGACATAACAAGGAATTTCATCGTAGCAACGTCTTTTTCTGACCGGCCACGGGGACCGTTTTTCATCATCACCCGGTAGGCATCAATAATATTCAGATCGGGATTGCGCCAGGTAGAAAAGTCGGCAATACATTGGTGCAGGTCGTTTCTGTGCCAGAAGCTTCTGTCCCAAACAATTCCCATAAGGTTTTTCATTGCCATGGTTAACTTGGCCGAACCATGGTTTTTAAGCACCGGAATATTGATAAATACATCCGATTCTAACACCAGCTCGTGCACTTTAGCAGATTTAAGCTTTTTGCCCTGAGGTACATCCACATGATTGTAATACTTTTCGCTATCGCCGGAAACAATCTTCCCTCCTGCATCTTTTACTGCCCGCTCTATTTCGCTGGTTTTATAGCATTTTACCCAATCGTCGCACGTATGGTCGAACACATGCACGCTGGATGCGCCTGCTTCCAAACAGCTTTTTATTACTGCTTTTACCAAGAGAGGATTGGTATTGGCTGCCAATTCAGGTGTAACGTTCCATCCAATATTGGGCTTAACCAGCACGCGTTGCCCTTGTTTTACATATTTCGATATTCCGCCCATTGCTTTTATGGCGCGCTCGTACATTTCTGCCGGTTCGCCATTCCTCACCGCTACCAAGTCATAAGGAATACTATTATTACCGGCGGTATTGGCCATCAGCTCACCGTACTTGCCAAATGTAAGGGCAGTACCTAGAAATAAGCCGGCGCCAAAGCTTTTTTTCAAAAATTCCTTTCTGTTCATAGTATCGTATTTTGTATATTATCAAAATTTGAGCACTTTAACACAAACAATATAAGGATTTTATCGATTTTTCCGAAGAAAACGAACTAATTTATATCAAGTCTAACTAAAGCAAAAATCTGTTACTACGCAGCACTAAACCAACACAGCGAAATTGCCATATCCGGTGCACCGAAACTTTTTGTCGTTTAGGGAATTTTCGTAAATTTAACCAAAAAAATATTATGGCACAATCGATCGTACTCAACAGAAGATGGGCTTACCCGCTTTTCGATTTAGCGGCAATTGCTTTTGTTTATTTTATTCCTGCACTTTCGCACATGCTAAGTTTTCCGCTTTACCTGATAGAACCCATGCGAATAGTGGTAATTCTAGCTCTTGTGCATACGCATAAGGCCAATGCATTGCTGTTGGCAGCCACGCTGCCATTTTTCACAATGCTGGTTTCAGGTCACCCTATTCCGCCAAAGGCGATTTTAATAAGCGGCGAACTGGTTATTAACGTATTATTGTTTTTTGTGCTTCTCAATATCACAAAATCGAAGTTTGCCGCCATTTTAAGTAGCATCGTTTTAAGCAAGGGAATTTATTATCTGGCCAAATACATCATTATCCAACTGGCCGTAATTAATAGTGGGTTAGTTTCTACCAGTTTGTGGATACAGCTGGCTACAACACTGCTTTTCAGTATTTATGTTGCCGTTCTGTTTAAGAAAAAAACCAGCGCATAGTTTTTATTTGCCACAGCTTCCGGAGGCACCCAAAATCCGCAAAGAATTATACAATATATTTTTGTATTCCTTGCGAATTAACTGCGTTGAGCTCGTCAGGCTAAACCTGACTCGGTTCGATTAAGTAAATCATCTCATTCGGTTTCATTCTTCACCCAAATGAGTGATTTCTAAATCGGGGTTAACCTAAATTCCGCACGGATTTTGACCTTGAAAAATTAAATCCGTGCGGAATTTATGAGGCAAAATAGCGGCAACTTTATATGGTAAAGCCGCAAAAGAAGCCTTCGGAATTTGCTATATTTGCAGCTTTTATGGAAAGCTATGAAGAATAAACAACTGAGTACTGACGAACAAAAAACTTTTGGGCTCCATCTGACCTACTCCATTATTGAAGGATTAATTCGGGGTGTACTCATAATGAATGAGTTCGTACTAATCAAGAGCCTTGCCGGCAGTAATTACCAGATTGGGTTTCTTCTACAATTTCAGCACGTTGTATTAATATTTTCGGTTTTCATGAACGAGTTTTTGGGGCGAACCACCCGAAAACGCAAAATGCTTAAATCGGTAGCCATTTTAACGCGCCTGCCACTTTTTGCACTGGCATTTTTCCCGGCCACATCAGAAAACATTCCGGCCATTTATCACATTGTTTTTTTAGGCGTGTTTCTTCTTTATTACTTATCGAATCCCATTGTTTTCCCCACCATTAACCTACTTCTGAAAAACAGTTATTCCCATAACAATTTCGGAAAATATTACAGCTACGCCACATCAATTAACAAAATAGTGATGCTGGGCGCCACCTTTGGTTTTGGCTTATGGCTCGACTACGACCCGTACATTTATCGATGGATTTACCCGGTGCTTGGGCTATTGGGAATTTTGTCCATCGTACTTCTCACACGTATCGATTACACACCAAAGGTACACCCAAAAAAATTAAGCATTTGGGTTTCTGTGCGCCGCTCGCTTTCGCGGATGAAGCGAATTATATTGATTAATAAACCATATCGCGATTTTGAAATTGGGTTTATGTTTTATGGTTTTGCATTTATGACGAGTGCGGCCGTACTAACTATATTTTTCGAGCGCGAACTGCATCTAAACTACACCAGTATAGCAACTTATAAAAATGCATCGAATATTTTAGCGATTATGACACTTCCTTTTTTCGGTCAACTGCTTAGCCGTGTCGATCCCCGAAGGTTTGCTGCGCTTACATTTGGGTCGCTATTGCTATTTATTGCATTTTTAGCAGCCACTAACTTTTGGCCCGATTGGGTGCAATTTGGAAACATTACGCTAC
>JAWOEM010000002.1:0-6608 GCA_046482785.1 Salinivirgaceae bacterium | reverse complement strand
CACGAACAGTAAAGCGGTGTACCCAGTTGGAAGCTCCGGATTGATTTTGTGCATCAATATGGTCTTCTGTAATCCACAACGAGACCCCTAATTCTTGTGTAAAATCATTCAAAAATTCGCCACTTACTTGTAACGCTAGATCTCCATCGCTGTTAGTACCATTAATTCCAACAGTAAGGAATGCGGGTTCTGAAGTGCGTTCGTCGATATAGCTCGTTCCGTAAGTACTTCCATTCCAGAAAACAGGTCCCGGATCTGGAGTACCATCCTGATCGTTATCTTCGCCGTTGTAGTTGCGATCGATCATGCCAGCGGGTGCATATGTAGCCCCACCGTCATTAAAAAACTCTAAATGATCTTTGCTTACCGGAATAGTTAACCAATCGGTATAATAGCCAGAATGGTGTGCCATCATAATAAAGTTTGGATTCTCATCCAAATGCTGCTCAAGAATAGTTAATACAGGTGGGCAGTTTGGACACATCTCTGTTGTAAACTGCTCAAGTACAACAATTTTTTGCTCTTGCTGAGTAGTAATTAAAATACTTTTCGATAATGTGTTATTTTCAGTATTGCTGTCTTCATCGTTATTCACATTCTGAATTGTAACTGTAATTTGGTACGAAGCTTCATCGGTAAATTCGTATGCAACATCGTGCGTAAAAGAATGCTCTTCTCCCGAAGCAATTTGCACCCCACTTACGGAAAATACAGCCGACTCATCGCCACCATCGATACTGTAAACCACATCGTACGAGGTAATGTCGTCAGCACCAACATTTAGTAGGCGACCTGAAATATCGACAGTACCGGGCTGTGCATAATCGGGGGTGGTAATGGCATCGAGTTTAGCATCTACTGCCGCGCAACCGCCACCAATACCAAACCATGTAACTCCACCTACAGTATTTCCGGGGTTTTGACCACCAGCCACAGTTACTCCATTATAAATAAGCTCTATCCATCCACTATCATCAAAACCCGAAAATTCAAATGTGTAGCAGTCATTATCTAAAATACACACCTGAATATCTTTATTGATATCCCACTGGTAATCTGTAAAAGAAGCAACAACTTCGCCGGCAGAGTTTGTAAGCGTCCAGGTTTGATCTCCGGCAGCGTCAGAAAGCGCACTTACAATCAGTGTACCATCGGTGCTTCTCACTTCATGCTCAAGGGTGTTATTTGTCAAATCCACGTCATCGGCTATAGCCACTTCATAAGTTATAGTGTAATAATCAAGGGCAGATAAATCAGCGGTTTGTGTAAAGGTGTAATCTGTGGTTGCACCGGCAGCCAGAACATCACCGAACGTTTCCGTAACCGTTTCCGTTCCGCCTTCGCCTTCAATGGTGTAAGAAATATCAAAACCGGTAGCATCTAAACCACCTACATTGGATAAGGTAACAGTTACCTCTTCAGCATTAGAAAGCGCACAAGATGATTCATTATTTGGTGCTAGAACTTCAGTAATACCAACGTTAACTTCCGTACTGGTATAAACAGAAATATCGTCAAGATTTAACTGAAACATATCGGTACAGTCGTAATGAACAAATGCGATATAAATAGTCTCCCCCACATAGTCGCCCAATGAAACCGTACGGTTAAACATTCCTGTCCCGGGCAAGGTTTCTTCAAAAATATTGTCAGTAAATGAAGCTATCTGGTTGTCGGTTGTGGAAACCATTACCTTATAGTGCTCCGATGTCCATCCCTGATCTTGTGCCCAGGTAGTAAAATCGATAAAAGGAGCTCCTTCAACTGAAGTTAGGTCGATGGCTGGTGTTACAGCCCAGTTGTTTGGGGTAAGTGCTCCGCCTGCTTGGCTCCATGAGGCAGATGTAAGACAAATTACACCGCTGTAGTCGGCTGTAGTCCAATTATCACCATCGCCATCTTCGTCGTATAGCGTCCAGTCGCTAATGTTTTGATCATTAAAGTTTTCTTCCCAAACGATGGTTTTTGATGCATTAGATTTGGCTTGTTTCTCAATTTGTGGGACAGGCATGTAATTATAGCCATTTTTCCCATACTTCTGGTGATTAGTGTTTTGCGCCATCGCCAGAACGGCTAAAAACACTCCGATTGTGAAAAGAGTAAGTTTTTTCATAGTTGAAAATTGTTTAATAAAAATTTAGTTAATAAAATATAATACAGGCTTGTATCATCGTGTTTTTGTTTGATTTGCGAAATTAAGACCCGAAACGATTAAATGAGATTCAAAACCCAATAAAAATATCACAGCATATGTATGCTAGTGTAACAGTAGGCTTTTTCGTACTTTTAAAAAGTACACTCAAAAGTTTTTCGATAGAATAGTTCTCATAGCTTTTCTAAATCGATTTAACGGGTATTTATTTCCCAAATGTAGTACACAATTCCATAGGCGCAAAAAAAAAGCGACAAAAATGTCGCTTTTTTTAAAAATATTTCATTGGCGTGTATTATCCTTTTTGATAATGTTTTTGAAGACTTTTCTGAAATACGGCCTTATTTACTTCGTTAATCTCTTTGATGAGGGCTTTTATCGCTACGCGCCGCTTTTTTATCTCCTGTTCCGATAGGTACTGTTCATCGCGAAATACAATTTTTTGAATATTATATCCTTTTTCATCGAGCGACATGGCCACAGCAGCGTTAAAATCGTCGAGAATAATTACCGAGGGTAATTGGTTAACAGAGTATCTGCTCATCGATTTCAACACTCGGTTTTTGATATAGCGAATTTGCAACTCGCCCAAATAGTTCGAAGCGAGTAGTATTTTTATCAGATCAATTTTTGCCAGCGTTTCATAATCGTTTTTCTCCCTAAGCTTCTCATAATCTTTATCCTTGGTGTCGAGAAACAGATCGATGAATGCCTGAGGAACCGTTTGCATATCTTTCAGCTGGTTGTTTTTTGATTTCTTTTTATACTCTTTTCTGGCGTACTTTTGACGCACCGGAACGTAATATTCCCACTTTCGGGTGCGCTTGAACGATTCAGTCATGGGTTTCGGCTTCCAATCACTTTCGGGACGTTCCAGAAGCGGGGCATCCACTTTTAATTCACCGGTTTCCAGTGCGTAGAGCAAGCAATTAATAAAGTGAACGTACTCACCTCCAATAGAATAGTGAATAGCCGACCACAGGGTTTTGTGCGATGCTTTAACTTCTTCACTTAACGTATCGACATCTGAAATACTTCTGCTTTTTAGCTGATCGATGAAGCTTTTCTCTAAGCCTACGGGGTAGTAAACCAGTTCGTCGCGATTGTTTTTTGAGAATGTAGCCGTGTGATGCAATTCTTCCACATCGTACACATGGCTTGAATCGTTGGAAAGTTTCATTTCCACGGTAAACTCATCTCCCCATGTCATTTCTTCAATTGCGGGGAAGGGTTTTTCTGTTTGAGCAAAAAGACCTATTTGCAAAAAGACACCAATAAATAAAACTAATACCCTGAACATAAACACCTTATTTTTTCGTTAATCAAAGCCTCAAGATAGAAACATATTTTAAATTTCGGGTTACCGATGAGTTACTTTTTCCGGGAAACAGTTTTTTCCAAAAATCCGCAAGAAAAAATAATAGGTTCTGTCTAAAAAGGTTTCCAAATCACTAAACGCTGAAAAACATGTAATAGCCTTTTAGTCCGGACTCATTAATCTAAACAGCTGTATTATTACGAATTATGAAGTTTCGAATTTGTTAACGAACTACGTTGGCGATAGTGTAAGGGGGAAGGAAACTCAAAGACTATAGGCTTATTGCTCAAAACCAGTTATTTGCTACCAATACGAAACTTCAGGTTATTAGAACACGTAAAGAACAAATAAAACCTTTGAAATGTTTGGTTAAAGCACGGTTTGATCGCCTGTGTAAGTAGTAAAGAACAATAAAATAATAACATTGTTTGAAATTTTTTAGTCTGATTGTTTTTTTTCCGAATAAAAAACAGTAATTTGGACAAACTTATCTGAATTTAAAAAGAATCGTTATGGTCTATGGTATTACGGGAGACACTTCAGAAAACAACTTTGAGTCAATTCTAGTGCATGGGCTTAATCTCCCGGCTTTGTACGTTGATAAGAATATGGTAATTAGTGAATATAACAAAATATTTTGTCAGCTACTGAGCCTCCAACCTATCTCTATCCGAAAAGTAAATTTCAACAAACTGGAAACGGACAACTCTGTTTTGCAATCGATCAGAGAGACTCTGAAAACAATGTTAGCAGGGGAAGAAACTCAAGAACTGAAAATAATTGAACAGGCCAATCAGAGCCTGAACATTTCGTTTCAAAGTCAGTTCGACACAAACGGAAATATTAAAGGAATACTCGTAATTACTAGGCTACACCTGAAAGACATTACACAAGGTGCCGACACGGTAATCTTGAAAAAAGAACAAACATTCGGCATTGGGGTTATTACTAGTGATGGGTTGCTTAAATACGCGAACAACACATTAACCGATGTGCTGGCAACAAATGGCGACACCATTGTAAACAAGCCGATTAAAGAAATCTTTAAAGCTGCTAATTACGATCACGAACTGGAATACCTTGAGCGAGCGAAAAAAGGCAAAGAACCCATTGAATTTGAAACCCAGAAGAACGGACGCTATTTTCAAACCATATTTATTCCCGACACCACACAAAACTCCATAAAGATTGTCACCCGGGAATTAACCAACGAGGTTATTGCCGAAAAAAACCTCAAACTCAGTGAGCTGCGTTACAGGTCACTCTTTGAATGGGCTGCCGATGGAATTCTAATCGGAAACCCTGAGGGGATAATAATAAACTGTAACGATAGTATCTGCCAAATTACAGGATACGAGCGTAACGAAATCATCGGGTCAAGCATTACAAAACTCTTTCCTGCCGCTGAACTTAAAAGCAAACCGTTCGATTATGCCACCATTCAAGCAGGGAAAACGGTTCTAAACCAACGAAAACTACGACGAAAAGATGGAAAACTTCTTAATATTGAAATGAATACCCGAAAAGTAGCCGATGGTCGCCTACAAACATACATTAGAGATATAACGGAACGAATTGTGGCTCAGGAGCGAATAAAAGAGCAAAATGAGGAGTTAATACAAGCAGAAGAGGAGCTTAAAGCCACAAATAACGAACTATTAATGCTTACCGAAAAGCTTATAAAACAACGCGAAGAGCTTAAGGTGGCGAAAGAAAAGGCCGAAGAAAGCGACCGGCTGAAGTCTGCGTTTTTGGCCAATATGAGCCACGAAATTCGCACACCAATGAATGGAATAATCGGCTTCTCGCAAATGCTCAAAAGAGGCAATTACCCACAAGATAAGCAACGGCGGTTTCTGGGTATTATCCACTCATTAACAAAGCACTTGCTCCAAATTATTAACGATATTGTGGATATATCGAAAATTGAAGCTAACCAGCTTTCCATTTATGAGGAGACGTTTTACCTGACCGACTTAATGCATGAAATTTATAACACATTTGCAGAAGAAATTCAAAATAAGGAGAAACATGAGTTAAAACTTACCATAAACACAAATATACACCGCAAAGACTCGGCAATTTCTACAGACAACATCCGATTACGGCAGGTGCTTACAAATTTGGTTAGCAATGCAGTAAAGTTTACCGAAAAAGGAACCATTGAAATTGGGTATCATCAAAATGATGAGAAATATCTTTTTTATGTAAAAGACTCCGGAATAGGAATATCAGCGGAAAAGCAAAAAGAAATATTTAATCGTTTCCGACAGGCCAATGAGGCCATGACCCGAAAATTTGAAGGTACCGGACTCGGTTTATCTATCAGCAAAAGCTTGACAGAAAAGCTTGGTGGAAAAATATGGGTAGAATCGGAAACCGGCAATGGTTCCACCTTTTTTGTGGAAATACCTATCGGGAAAACCGATGAGGTAAGAACAGGCAGCACCGTGGACGCAGATATAGCCTACAACTGGGAAAATAAAACAATTTTAGTTGTGGAAGATGAACAGGCAAACCAACTATTTTTGCAAGAGCTGCTGGAGCCTACAAATGTTAATTTTGTTTTAGCCGAAACAGGTACAGAAGCGCTCGATATATTTAAAAACGAAGCAAAACCAGATATCATACTATTGGATATTCGCTTACCCGATATGCTGGGGCTAGAGGTAGCTAAAATAATTCGGAATACAAACAAGTCTATTCCAATTATTGCCCAAACAGCCTACGCTATGGGCGACGACAGAGAAGCCTCGCTAAAAGCAGGCTGCAATAATTACATATCGAAGCCCATCGATATTGGTTTGCTCATGTCGATGATTAATGACTACTTATATCATAACAATTAAACCCAACAAACAACCAAAACTATGGAACCAACCGTACACACAAAATACCTTGGACATTTACGTACCGAAGCCGAACATGTGCGCTCAGGAAATAAAATCATAACTGATGCCCCGGTCGATAACCGCGGTAAGGGCGAATATTTTTCACCTACCGATATGCTTGCCACATCCCTTACCAGTTGCATTTTTACCATAATGGGAATTAAGGCAGGGGATGCCGGCTTTAGCATAGAAGGAGCTACAGCCAACACTTGGAAAATTATGAGTGAAAACCCGCGTCGTGTGGACG
>JAWOEM010000495.1:0-6739 GCA_046482785.1 Salinivirgaceae bacterium | reverse complement strand
GGCAGAGATCACGCGGCACAGATTCATGCCTGACCTTGAGGTGAAGGACATCATAATCGGCACTACTACGGTGAAGACATGTTCCAGTTCTTCGGACGATGCAGCTATAAAAACTTTAGCTCCGGTGTTCTCAAATAGTTTGTTCAGAGTATTTACTATTTCTTTCTTTTGTGAATAAAGCAATACACGGGAATTTTTTAGTCCGGTAATTGGGGTATAATTGTTTGGTAAAGTGCTCGCTTGTTGTTTTTTCACTTGTTTAAAAAAGACTGTAACTGTTGTTCCTTTTTGTTCTTCGCTGGCAATAAAAATTTTACCGTTCATCATTTCAACCAGAATTTTACTAATGGCCAGTCCCATTCCCGAGCCTTCGTAGCTTCGGTTACTATTCTGTTCCTGTTGCGAGAAGTATTCAAATGCTTTGGGTAAAAACGTTTTTTTTATGCCAATGCCGGTATCTTTAATTTGAAAAATAATGTCGCAATACGCATCGGAATGGTTTTGTGCCGTTACGGTGGTATGTACAAAGCCTTTTTTACTGAATTTAATGGCATTGTCGAGTATGTTTCTGATAATCTGACGCAGCTTTTGCTGATCGATAAAAATGTTTTCCGGAATATTATTTCCAATGGTGACAATCTTTTCCAGTTCTTTGTCGATGGGTATGTAGTGGTGGTTTACAAGATGGTTTACCAGCTCTTTTATATTGGTGAGTTGGTAGTTCAGGTCGGCGTTCCCTGCTTGTGCGTTTGTGGTATCGATAATGAAGCTGATGAGTTCTTTGAGTTTTACTCCATTTTGCTTAATAATTTCTAAAGGGCGTTTCAGGGTATCGTAATCGGGTTTTTTCGACAACATTTCTGAAAATCCAATAATTGAATTGAGTGGGGTTCGTATTTCGTGTGTAATGTTCGATAAGAAGTTTTCCCGCGTTCTGTTGGCCTCTTCAGCTTCTTTTTTTGCTTTTATGAGCTCGTTTTCGAACTTTTTTCTGTCGGTTATATCCTTGAATGTGAGTACTTGGGCTTCTTTTTCGTGCCATTCGATGGTTTTCGCTATAACCTCAATATTTTTGTGCGTACCTTCTAAAGTTAAAATTTCTATTTCGTAGGGGGCGGTAATGTTTTTAGCAGCAAAACGATTTATTTTTTCTATTGAATTTTGAGATACAAATGAGAGGAAGTTTTTTCCTATAATTTTACTTTGTTTCGCGTCAAATATTTCGCATAAACGTTGATTACAATCTACTACAATGTTGTCGTTATAGTGGATTAGGATGCCTTGTGTAGACATTTCCGACAATTTGCGAAAGCGTTTTTCGCTCGATTGCAATTTTTGTTGGGCTTTAACACGCTCGGTTATATTGCGGGCAACGGATAGGATTACATGTTGGTTTTTTAGTTTAAAATAGTGTGCATGTATTTCCACCGGTATTTCGCGGTTATCTTTGGTTTGGTGGTTGAGTTGAAAAAGGGTGCTCCCTTTTGTAACAAGTTCCCGGAGGTTGCGTTTGCTCATGGCCGGAGTTGACGGAGCGTTGATATCTTCCGGCTTCATTTGTAAAAACTCACCTTTGGTGTATCCAAGCATTTCTGTAGCCACGTTGTTGACTTCTAAAAATTGGCTGGTTCCATTTTTTCTGTCGAAACCGAATAGATAGATGGCGTCGTTGGAGTTGTCGAAAATGGCGCGGTACTTTTCCTCGCGCTCTAAAAGCTCATTATGCTGCTTTTTTAGTTTCGTAATATCCCGTATTACTCCAATAAATATTTTGTTTTCGCCAATTTGTGTTTCTTCTATTCGTATTTCTACTGGGAAGGTTGTTCCGTCTTTTCGAAGTGCTTCCACTTCCCTTGGCGTTCCTATGATCTGTTTTTGGTTTGTATTAAGGTAGTTTTTTATATAATTATCGTGGTTTTTTTGGTAGGGGTCGGGCATTAGCATTTTTATATTTTTTCCAATCACTTCATCCTGCGTATATCCAAATTGTTTTTCGGCCGATGGGTTGAACATACTGATAATGCCTCTACTGTTTATTGTGATAATGGCATCCATTACATTGTCGAATATGAGTTGAATGCGTTTCTTTTCTTTTGAAATGGCGTTTTTTGCTTCTTCAAGTTTTTTTAGCTGTTTAACTAGTTGTCTTTGTGCTTTCTTTTTCTCTGTGGTATCGAGAATTATTGAGTATAGAAACGTATTGGCATCTATTTTAAAAGGTGCCGAGTACACGTCCACATCTCTTATTTGACCACTTCTTGTTTTGTGTTGAAATGTGAATTGATTTGCCGTACCACTTACAGCTTGTTTTATTTGTGCCTGAATATGTTCTGGTGCACTGATATTAAACTCGCTTATGTTTTTTTGTTTTATTTCGGCGTGTGAGTAGCCGTAAAAGTTGCATGCAGCCGGATTTGCATCATAAATATCGCCGTTTTCGGGATTAATAATGAGAATGGCCGACGGGTTTTTATCGAATAGTGTTTGGTAACGTTTGTGGTTGTTTTCCAGCTCGTTTGTTAATCTTACATGTTCAGATACATCGCGTAAGCTGGTACGGAAACCGAGAAATGTGTTGTCCTTGGCAAATACCGGAAAAACATTGACAGCCCCGTGAACTATCGATCCATTTTTATGTATGTACCTGCTTACAATGTTTTGGAGGTGGTGTCCCTTTTTTGCCTTTTCAAATAATCTGGTTACATCTTCAAGGTCGTCGGAGTGAATTAGAGCGGCAAATGAAACGTGACCAGCTAAATACTCTTCCCGTGTGTACCCTAAAATTCGTTCTATACTCGGAGATACATACTCTATTTCGCCATCGGCATTGCGAAAAAACTCAATGTCGTGGGTGTTGTCGAGCATTAGTTGAAACCGCTGTTCGCTATGCCACACTCTCTTTTGAAGCTCAAATTTTTCACGTTCGGCTTCAATTCGCACTTTTATACGAATGAGTAGCTCGTCGAGAGTGGCCGATTTGCTTAAAAAATCGGTGGCGCCGGCCTGAAAGGCTTTCCTTACCGTTTCGGTATTGTTCATTGCGGTGAATAATACTACGGGAATATGTTTGTGCTCCGGCGTTGTTTTTATTTTCGATATTACCTCCAAACCGCTCATATCCGGCAGAATAAAGTCCACAAGAACGAGTGCAATGGTATTGTTGGCAATGCTTTGCAGTCCGTTTGTGCCCGTATTTGCCATGTGCACTTTGTACCCGTTTTTAATCAGTACTTTTGCAGTATAGCGCGTTTCGTTGGAGCTATCATTAATAATTACTATTTGGGGTTTACCGGGCATTATTCTTTATTAACATTTACTTCATTTAGTGTAAACGAAAAAGTTGAACCTTTGTTTATTTCACTTTCAACCCAAATTTTTTCGTTGTGCTTATTGATAAATTCTTTGCAAAGAATAAGTCCCAATCCTGTGCCTTTTTCGTCGTCAGTTCCGTTTGTGGAAATGTGATGTTCAATATTGAAGAGCTTGTCTATATTTTTTTCAGGAATGCCCACTCCGCTATCTTCAATACTTACTACAACTCTCTCATCTTCATCATTTTTAGTAATAGAAATTTTTACATTTCCTTCCGGTTCCGTAAATTTTATGGCATTGCCAATCAGGTTGCGCAGCACTGTTTTAATCATGTTACTATCGGCATAAACCGTTGAGTAGTAGTTGATTTTTTTGGTTATTCGAATCGACTTTTTGTTGGCAATTTTTTGCATAGATATTACTACCTCATCAACAAGGTGAGCAAGGTCGAACTGTTCCGGTTGAAATGGTTTTGAGTTTGTTTGTGTACGCGACCATTCCAGTAGCTCTTCCAGCAGCTTTAAGTTTTGCTTCGATGATTCTAATAAAAAACCGATGTATTGTTTCTTTTTCTCATCGGAAAAGGAATCATAGCCTTCCGAAAGGAGTTTGAGAAACCCGTAGATATTTCCCATGGGGTTTTTTAGGTCGTGCCCGATAATGGAGAATAAACGATCTTTGGCTTGGTTGGTAACGAGCAACTCTTTGCGCTGCAATTCCAGCGTAATGTGGTTTTTTACACGTGCAACCAGTTCGCTTTCGCGATAAGGTTTGGTTAAAAAATCCACTGCCCCTGCTTTAAATCCCCGTTGTATACTCTCTTCATCTGTTTTTGCCGTAACAAAAATAATGGGAATGTCTTTTGTTTTATTGTTTTTCTTCAGGCGGGCACAGACTTCAAATCCATCCATTTCGGGCATCATCACGTCAAGTAAAATAAGGTCGAATTCTTCCTGCTGCACCCATTCCAGTGCTTCTGTACCGCTTGTAGTAAACTCAATATCGTAGTTGTGAGGTTTTAGCATACTGGCCATAACCTGTATGTTGCTCACAAAGTCGTCGACGATGAGTATTCTTGGTGTTTTATTGATCATTTTGTGGTTTTTAGTTGTAGTTCGTAATTAGTAAAGTTGAATTCCGATTACTGTAACGTCGTCAATTTGTGGATTCGACCCCAGCCATTGCGTATATTCCTTTTGTATTTTGGCAGCCTGTTTTTGCAGTGGCAATGTATGTGTATCGACCAGAAGCTTCAGGAAATTTTTTTTCATGTATTTTTTTCCTTCGATGCCTCCAAATTGGTCGGGAAATCCGTCGGAATACAGGAATACCGTATCGTTTTGGTTTAGTTTTACGGTTGTATTTTTAAATGTTTCTTCATTCACATTTTTACCAATGGTATTTTTGTGTCCGTTCAGTGTAATCAGGTGTTTGTTCGTATTATTTATTGTCTTGACCTTTGTAATGGGTTGTTTTTCAAATTCAAGTGGTTTTTCTGTAACAATTGATAAAGGGAGGTTAGCCCCTGAGAATGTTACAGTTTTGGTTTCGTGGTCGAACAGGCATGCAGCCATGTCTATACTATCGTGCATCATTCCGGCGTCGGCACCGAAAGTATCTTTTTCGCGATTGCGCAATTCAGTAAGAATTGTAGCGGGGGTGAGGTCGGAATTATTATTGGTAATTTCGTTTAAAGAACTAATCCCGAGCATACTCAGCAGTGCGCCCGGTACGCCGTGTCCCATGCTATCGCCCAGAATAAACAGGGTTTTATTGCCCATTTTTTTTGCCCAGTAAAAGTCGCCACTAAGGTGCTGTAAGGGGCGGAAAAGTATAAAGTGGTCGGCAAACGATTGTTTTATCATGTTCTGGTGTGGGAGCATTGCCTCTTGTAATTTTTCGGCATAGCGAATGCTCTGCATCATGGTGTCGTTTTTTTCTTGCAGTTCGCGGTTTAGAATTTCCAGCTTGCGTTTGGTTGTCAGTAGCTCTAAATGATAGCCAAGCCGCGCCAGTAGTTCTTGTTCTTTAAATGGTTTCGAAATATAGTCCACTGCTCCGGTTTCAAAGGCTTCTACTATGCTTTCGGTGTCTTGCTTGGCCGTAATATAAATAACGGGAATGTGGGCTGTTTTTTCGTTCTTTTTCAGGCGTTTACATACTTCGTATCCATCCATTTCGGGCATCATTATATCGAGTAAAATAATGTCGAAATGGTCGGTTGCTACCCAATCCAGTGCATCGAAGCCGTTGGTGGCAAATTCGGCTTCGTACCCGGCGCTGCTCAAAATACTTCCCAACAGTTGAATGTTATTGGGGTTGTCATCTACAATAAGTATTTTATAAAGTTGGTTCTGCATATTCAGGTGTTTTTTAAAACAAGTCTACTTCTCCGTATGCATCGGCAATTCTAAATCCGAAAATAATAATATCGTCGATTTGTGTACCGTCGCCTTTCCATTTGTTATACTCTTCCTCCAACACTTTTTTCTGTAAATCGAATGGTTTCTGATAGTTTTCGGAGAGAATGTTTTTGAATTTTTTTCTGGAAAAGCGCATATTTCTTGGGCCGCCCAGTTGGTCTATGTACCCGTCGGAAAAAAGATATACTACATCGCCTTCGATGAGTTGGAAAACCTGATTATAAAAGCTTTTGTGGTGTTGTCTATAATCGAAGCCTACCGGGCGTTTTAAGCCAGAAACTTGAAATAGTGTGTTATTCAGTTCCGGGTTTTGCTGTATTTTTATGTGGTCGGTAACGCCCGAAAGGTCGTTGTGTATTCCCGGGCGTATAAACATCATGAGCGATTGTGCTCCGCTAAATTGCATTTGCAGGTTTTCGTAATCGATTACTACCAGCGACATATCGATGCTGTCGCGTAGTGCTTTGTCATCGGAGTTTGGTTTGAGCAGGTATTTTATTTTTGTGCTAAGTTCGGTAAGAATATCTGCAGCACTAATTTTTGCGACATCATAAATAATTTCATTCAGGAAACTTAGCGCAAGCATGCTCATAAACGCGCCGGGAACGCCGTGTCCGGTGCAGTCGCCAACAGCAATAATGGCTTTGTGTTCTATTTGGCGCATCCAGTAAAAGTCTCCACTCACAATGTCGCGTGGTTCGTACATAATAAAATGGTCGGGCAGTAGCTCCTGTATTTGGTAATTATCGGGCAGAGCGGCCTTTTGTATGCGGTGTGCATAGTTGATGCTGTCGGTAATATGTTTGTTCTTTTTGTTCAGATCGCGCTTTTGCCATGAAAGTTGTAAGTGCGTTTTTACACGAATTAGCAACTCCTTGCTATTAAATGGTTTGGTTACATAATCGACACCTCCAACCTCGAACCCTTGAATGGTACTTTCCGGTTCGTTTTTGGCCGTAATAAAAATTACAGGTATATCTTTGGTTTTATTGTTTGCTTTGAGC
>JAWOEM010000439.1:0-3462 GCA_046482785.1 Salinivirgaceae bacterium | reverse complement strand
GCCGTCCAGGTTCATGGGTATCTCGGGAAAGCCTCCACATGAGCTTAGCCGTGAGGAGATAGCCGAACGGGTACAGTGGTTTGCCTCGGCCGCCAGACGTGCCGGGGTACAATTGGGGGTCTACTTTTGTTTTAATTCTGTGTCGATTCTACTTTGTATTTTTTATAGATACGCCATAAATATACGAACCCTCGTATGTTTACAAAGATTATTAAAGAAGCAAAATCCATGGGAGGACTACCAAAAGACATTATGATTATTAAGTTACTCTATATAAACACCTTATGCTTTTGATTTATGTTGCAGTATTTGGTTTATTTGATATTCAATAATTATGAAAATAATTATTTTAAGTTGGGTTAAAGTCACGCCGAGTCTTTGTGCCTCTGATAAAGCCTTGAAAGGCAAAAATGGGAGTCCGACTTGGAGTCGGGCTCCCATTAGTCAGATATTCTTGCATGGAATAGCCGGCATAGCGGCTTGTGGCCGCATAGCCGGTGGTGTTTCTTACTCCCTTCTATCCGCTAGGCCGCTGAGAGCGGCTATGCGGGGAGCATCGCTGAATCCTCTGATGAGCGAAACCCTCACTTGTCGCTTTTTGTAGTGCCGGTGAGTTTTTATGCTGGGTTCGGATATCAAAGTATCAGTGAAATTCGGTTAGTGAGGGCTTCGCCAGGTCTTATTTTGTAGTCAATAGTTCTCTTCCAAAAACTGCTGCAAATTAATTACCTGAATATCTTTCTCAATAAAATAATTATCTGTATTTGGGGTAATTATATAGTTGTCAATGGCTTTAATATCATCAAAAGCGTTTCTCATGCCTTTAGATATCTTAGGACTTGATGTGTATTTTATTTCTATTGCCGATAAAACTTTTCCTCCTTTAACCTGAACCAAATCACATTCAGCACCTTCATGTGTTCTATAGAAAAAAAACTGCGTATCTTCATCAGCTAACTGTGTTATTTGCTCAATTACATATCCTTCCCAGGATGAGCCTATTATTGGATTCGATTCCAAAGCGTCAAAATTGGGTATATCCAGCAAATGATGTAATATTCCTGCATCGCGAATGTATATTTTAGGCGATTTCACCATTCGTTTCTTTACGTTGGCATAAAAAGGATAAAGCTGACGAATCAGAAAAGCATTTTCAAGAAATGCAAGATATTTTTTTATGGTTGTTGAACTAATTTCCAGCGATTTGCCAAGAGTTTGCATATTGAGTACATTACCGTGAATATGGGCTATCATTGTCCAGAATTTTCGCAGGATATTATGGTTAATATTTAGCCCTAACATTGGCAGGTCGCGTTCAATGTAGGTTTTTATGAAGTTTGTAAACCACTTAATACGTAATTTGTCGTTTGGAGCTAAAAATGCGGAAGGAAAACCACCCGAAAGCCAATGAGCGTACGTCTCATTTGTTTTTACTTCTGTAAGGTTAAAGGGAGTTAATTCTTCGTATGCAATGCGCCCTGCAAGTGATTCAGAGGAGTCTCGAATTAAATCGGGAGAAGCAGAACCTAAAATAATAAACCTGGCAGGAATTCTATTTTCATCGATCATTGATCTTAAAACAGGAAACAATTCCGGCATGCGCTGAATTTCATCCAGGATCACACATTTTTCTTGATTTCGTTCAAAAAATAAAACGGGGTCATTTAGTTTTGATATATCCTTAGGGTTTTCAATATCGATATAAACAGATTCTTTGTTTAAAGATGATTGCAAATACTTTGCTAAAGTTGTTTTGCCAACCTGTCTGGGGCCAACAAGCCCGAGTACAGGAAAATACTCAAGTGTTTCTATTAGTGTTTTTGATATTTTTCGGTAAATCATAGGGTAAAATTACATTTATCCCTGAAAATTTCAAAATAAATTTGATTATTTCAGGGAAAACAAAGTAGTTAATCAATTTCTCAGACTCGGTTTGTTTCCAGGACATGCCGGGGTTCTCCGATACAGAGGGTGCTCCAGACTCATTGTATCTCAAAGATACGACGAGTTTTACGGGTACAAACCCCAATTTGAAATCGTCATGGCGAGGAGGAACGACGAAGCCATCTGTTTCAAGGTTTCGTTGCGGTTAACTGGAACAGATCGCTTCGTCGCTAACGCTCCTCGCGATAAAGTCGTTGATTGGGCTATGTGCTATTTTTATCTGCCAGAAACGGAAACCGGCATAGCGGCTTTGAGCCGCATAGCCGATGGTGTTTCTTACTCCATTCTATCCGCTAGGCCGCTGAGAGCGGCTATGCGGGGAGCATCGCTGAAACTCTGGTGAGCGAAACCCTCACTTGTTGCTTTTTGTAATGCCGGTGAGTTTTTTTATGCTGCGATTGCAATAGAAGTGCCTGTGAAATCCGGTTAGTGAGGGCTTCGCTTTGTGTGGCCACTTTTAGATTATGCACGCCCCACGCGCTGCCCTGTATCCCTGAAGGGACGACATCGCGCCTGCTATTCATCGTTTCATTTGCATTTTATCTTTTCATTTTCAAATTTATTGTACGAACCGCGCGCTGGCATTCCCCTTTAGGGGTTAGGGGCAGCGCGTGAGCATTGATTTTTGGCTTGTAAAAAGCCGGATGAATACGGCTGCAAGTATGTTTCTTTCCAATTTTTACACCCGATTAAAATCGGGGTGCTAGTCTAATTCCGTTGCTGTTTGGTGCTGCTCTGTTTTCTCAGATTCGGTGTATCTCCAAAACACGCCGGGTCTTTCCAGTACAAACAGTGCCCAGACTCGGTGTGTCTTGGAGACACGCCGAGTCTTTTCCGTCTCCGAATAAACAGCGCATTTTTCCGGGAGGGAATCGGTATAGCGGCTTGGAGCCGCATAGCCGATGAATGTTTTTGTTCAGGCTTCTATCCGCTAGGCCGCCTGGTGCGGCTAATCTTTTCTTAAGAAGCACCTTTACGGGAAAAATTTATAAATATCTTTTCGATTTAAGAAACGAATAAAAACAACTGCTTCATTTTCAAGAATAAACCCGATCCGATAATCGCGAAGACGAATGCGATAGGCATTTTTATTTCCTTTAAGTTTTTTGCAGTTTGGAAGATCTGAGATTTTTTCTGATTCTTGAACGTTTTCGATAAGATCTGCCAATTGACCAAGAAGTTGTTTGTCATTTATTTTTCGCGTGTCTTTTGAAAACTGTCTGTCAATTTGAACAATCATTTGCGCAAATCTTTCAAAAATTCATCGGTATCAATAATTTCACCTGTTCTTCCTTCCTGAATTGCCTTAAACAGACCTATTTCTTCTTGTTCTTGTTCGGTAATATACTTGACATTTATGCCAAGTTTTTTGGCTAGTTTGGTAAGCAGCTCTAAATCTGCTTTTGAGTTGCTATTTAGTATTACTGTTTGCATGTCGTAATTATTTAATCAAATGTACGAAAAATAAAGGTTAATGTTACTGCCAACCTAATGGATTTTTTTTACACGGTTTGTTTT
>JAWOEM010000365.1:0-3491 GCA_046482785.1 Salinivirgaceae bacterium | reverse complement strand
TAGCGAATCCCGATATTTTTGTGCGAGAGCTTGCAATGCAGATAGAACATCATCGACTAAAATATACGAATTGCCTTTTGCAACGTTAGGGTCATCGACAACTGCATATTTGCAAACTTTCAGTGCCTTTTCGGCAAAGGCATTACCATCGAATCGTTCGCCCTTTAATGCAAAAAACAAACTATTTGGTTCCAGTTTTCGCGTATCGGTGCAAACCTTCGGATTGTCTATAAAGCGTTTATACAGTTCATCGATGTTCATGTGGTAAATGTACTAACTTTTAGCAAAAATGGAGGCTTAATAATCGATTTATAGGGCAATAGTGTTTGTTTTTCCATTAATCGTATAAAAAGCCGGACTAACCTAAAGGTGCAGAGTACAGAAATAAGGCAAGTTCTGTTAGTCACGATAAAAAAACATCTGTTTATGATTAAAAAAAAAATTTGAGTGGCAATATCCAAAATTTGCAAGTATTTTAAACAAACGAAGTAAATATTTGCAGAATTTAAGTAATCAAAAAAGGCCGCATAAAGCGGCCTTTGATATATTTTATTCGGGAAATAGTTTAGTATGAAGCGGGTTCTCCGAGACGTGTCATTGCACAACGGAATCCTAAATCGTCGCGGGCATCGTCTTCTTGCAAGTACCTGCGTGCTCCAGGGCTTAACCAGTAAACACGGTCTCTATAACCACCACCTTTATAAACACGGGTATGATCATTAACTAGCGAAACAGCCATTTGATCTTGAGGGTCTTTTCCGGTATAGTACATTCTATCACTACCTTCGCCTTCCGCTGCATTCTCGTCATCATAATAAATACTCGAGGCAAGATCGCCATCTTTGTAATTAATATTGTCTGCTGTACGGTAATTCCTACGATCGGCCTCCTGATCATTTACCTCACGATACTTAATTCGCCCCAGCGAATCTTTACGGGCAATCGTCCCCCCTTCTTCATCGGTTTCTTTTGTTTTGAATACATTACCACGGAATGGTCTAAACTCCTCAAAATCGACAAAGGACATCGGTCGATACACATCTAAAACCCATTCATTAACGTTACCGGCCATATTGTACAAACCAAAATCGTTTGGCCAATAGGCATATACATTTGTTGTAATATCGGCTTTATCATTCAAGGCTCCGGCAACTCCCATCATATCACCACGGCCACGTATAGCATTTGCACGCATTTCGCCTTCTTCAGACGATTTTTCTTTACGCAACCTATCGCCGTCCCAAGGGTAAATTCGTCTTTCGTAAACGCGTTCGCCCACGGATGTTCCAACAAGTGATAATGCTGCATATTCCCACTCTGCTTCGGTTGGAAGTCTGTACTTTGGCAAGAATATTCCATCTTCCAAGCGCACTTTTCGGGTATCTTTATTGGGATCAAGGTCTTCTAAATCTTCGCCAACGCTACCTTCGTACTGATGAGCCAAATAAGCCTCAGTATTAAAGTTTTCAGCATCCTGCTGGTTAGGATCTTTTAGCAATACACCCATATCAATAAGTCGCATCTCATTTACCCTATCGGTACGCCAGCTGCAAAAGTCGTTTGCTTGCAGCCAATTTACACCAACTACCGGGTAACTTTGATATGCAGGATGGCGAAAATAATATTCTACGAAAGGCTCATTATACGCCAATGGTCTTCGCCAAACCAAGGTATCGGGTAATGCATTTTCGTGCACATCAGGATAACTAACAAAAACGCGTTTTAACCAATAAAGAAATTCACGGTAATCAACGTTTTTTACTTCGGTTTCATCCATATAAAACGATGAAACGGTTACCTGGCGAGGGAAATTATCCCACTCGTGCATTACATCCTGATCGGTGCGTCCCATTATAAAGGTTCCACCTTCTACAAGCACCAGTCCCGGACCGGTTTCCTGCTCATAATAATCTCCATAAAACTCAAAACCACCATTGTCGGAATTATTATATTCCCAACCGGTTACACTTGAAGATTCTTTACTACATGAGGCCAAGCTAAAGAGTGCGGCCATTAAGAATAGGTTGAACGTTCGAATTTTCATACTTTTCCTATTAAAGTTCATGATACAAATATAGCTAAATTGGTCTTAAATCGTAAGATAATATCAAAAACTTAAACAATTCTTTTGATTTAATTTATGATACTTCTCTTTAAAGTCTGATATATAATAAATTATAGAAATCTCATGCGCTCCGGAAATAAGCCCTGTACCGTTCACAGGGAAGTCGTAACTATAAGAAAACTGCATATTTTTGGTTTTTATTGTTCCCATCAACACGAAAAAACTAACATTAAACGGAAAATGCGTTCTCACCCACGCACCTGCCCCTACTGAATTATACATTCCGTATACGCCCATGGTGGCCTGATTGTTTCCTTTTTGCTTATCTATTATCAGCTGGGGCGAATAATACCCATCATTTCTACCTGGCATAGAATACGTAAACTTTGAGGCGTAATGTAGTGTAAAGCGCCGATATAACTGCGAATTAGCGTAAATAGATTCCAGCCCCGTTTCGGTTAAATGATGGGTTGCAAAACCGATAAAATGATTCCGGTAATTGAGTCCAGCACCAACTGACATATCGAATACTAAAGAAGATGGCAACTCTACATTGGAGCCTCCATCGGTCCCCATTTGAACATCGGAAGGGAGTATGAGCCGGCTTTGATTATATCTCCGAAAAACACCCCCGGCTTCCATTCCTAATGTGAAAAATACATCGTTTACGATAGCTATTTTGCGGGAGAACTGTGCAGAAAAACTTCCCGTTTGCATCACTCCTTCCTCGGCAATGTAAAGCATTCCACCAAATCCGGAATACGTTTCCGAAAAGGGGATATCAAAAGCTACACCCATGTATTTTTGTTCCAATGGGCCAAAATCGGCATGGCGATAGTTTGTATATAAACGTCCACAACTGCGCAGAGCCGTTAGAGAGGGATTAAGAGAGTTTGGATGATTATGAAACTGAGAGAAAATGTTGTCTTGTGCCGAAGTTGACATGCCAATGCCCATCACCCCCACCAAAAACAATACTCTTATAAACAAATTCGGTTTACAACTCACTTTATCTTTTCTTCAGTTATTTGTCATACTACATACAACGAGTTAATGCGCGTACTCAGAATCTGCAAAAAGAGATAATGAAAACTCCTGGAGTCTTACAGATTTGACATAGGAAGCAAACGCATTGCAAAAAACAAAAGTATACAAACAAATGGAAAAAATGAATATTACCCAAAATCCGTAAGAAAAAATAATGAAACCCGCGGTATTCTCGAGAATTGCCTTCATCTTCCGCTCACTATACATTTAGAAGCTCCAAGGATAATATAAACGCTGCCTTTCATAAAAACATGGAAACGCCTATCGCGACGTGTAATTGAAATTATTCCCTCGCAAATTATTTGAAACCCAAAATCCGCAAAGAATTATACAATATATCTTTGTATTCCTTGCGAATTAACTGCGTTGAGCTCGTCAG
>JAWOEM010000220.1:0-6584 GCA_046482785.1 Salinivirgaceae bacterium | reverse complement strand
TTTACTCCTTCAGGAGCCATAATTTGCAAGCTCGAGGTTGGATTAGCTGTTCCAATTCCCACATTTTTCGTAGTAGTTACAGCTTCTTCTCCATCTGTCCACGATGATGTACCTGATGGACCCGTAAGGGAATTGATAAAATCCTCTTCCGTCCCTGAATTGTCCAATGAAAGCCAAACTTCATAGGCACTCTTACCCGCATTGCCCGAAAAAGCATAATTGGCAAAAGGCACAGACAGCAATTGACTGACACCCATAGTTACGTAGTTCCCGTTATTTTCAGCATCGAGTTCTATTTTTATAAAATAATTGGCCTGCGACCAATCAATATCTGCAAATACTCCCGATTGCACATCGCCGGTTCCAATCATCAGATTTACCAAACCAAAAGCATTGGTTTCTGCCTGATGCTCCTCAGAATATACAACTGTACCGGAAACACTTTCCTGTACAATACCGATTCGAAGCCCTACTGTTTGATTAACAATCGGTTCTCCTTCTGCATTACGAAGCGCTGCCTGATAATTAAACCCAAGCGGTGCTTGTGCAAAAATAACGGTTGAGAGGAAAAGAAAAATAATTCCTAAGTAGACTTGTGTTTTCATTTGTGTAGTTATTTTTAATTTGAATTTCAAGTTACGACTTTTCATTTAAGTAATAAAAAAAAATACAATCATTAACATATCAATAATTATGGGTGAAAATTTCGTATAGGCGAAAAGTGCAATCACTACTAAAATCTATACCTAACATAGAAAACGGAATATCAAAACGATAGCCAATCTTTGGCATAAGGAGGTCTATTGCTTGATTATCATAAATATTACTTTTCCCTAACTAAATAATATAAAACAGGGCATGTATAAACGTAGTTGCTTTGTTACGGAAATAGTAAAACAAGGGGGAAGGGTCGTCCTTTTCTTTATAAATATTGAATATGATTAAAAATAGTTTTTCTGATCATTGTTTTTTTTAATGCTGTTTTCCATTGCTCACGAGAAATGATTTGCAATTAAAACATCAGAATCTAAAAAACTTTTCCGTAAACATAAAAAGTTTAGAAACGTTAAGTCAATTGTATCGAAATATCTATTTTTGTAAATCTTTTAATTATATGAATATAAAATAAGCTGTTATGACGACAACCTTCCAAGACCAACTCGATCAAATGCTGAAAAAGCATCAGTTGGTAGAATCTAATCCAGACCGAAAATCTTTAATTCAGCAAGCCGTTGAACGCCGCGAAGCCATTATTATGAAAGGTGGTGCTCTCGCAACTTGGACACGCCCCGAATCTACAGGTCGCAGTCCCAAAGATACCTACATTGTGAAGCACGATGCCACAGCCGACACTATCGACTGGACTTCGCCTAATAATGTTCCACTCGACCCGCAAACGTTTGATATGGTAGTGGCCGATGCGCTTGACGCGTTGGAAAAGGAAGCTAAAGTATATGTTACAGATCGTGTAATTGGTGCCGATTCGCGGTATGCGCTGCCCGTAAAAACAGTGACAAATAAGGCTTTGTCTCAGGTTTTTGCCGATAATATGTTTCGGGAAGTCCCGGGTGATTTAGAAAAAAGTATTTTTGCCAACCGTGGGTTTACCCTAATTGCCGTTCCCGATAATAAACTCAATGCAGCAAAATACAAAGGTCGCTTGCGCGATATGCCTGATGGAACTGCCTCCAACATGTGTGTGGCCATGGATTTCGATCGAAAAGTAGGCGTGGTGTTTGGTTCTGCCTACATGGGAAGCATGAAGAAACTTATGTTTACCGTAATGAACTACTATTTGCCGCTCGAAGGCATATTGCCACTTCATTGTAGTGCCAACGAAGGCGACGACGGTTCTTCGGCATTGCTGCTCGGACTTTCGGGAACGGGAAAAACCACACTCTCTGCCGATCCGAAACGTGCCCTGCTTGGCGACGATGAGCACGGATGGAGTGAGTATGGTATTGCCAATTTCGAAAATGGTTGCTATGCAAAAATGATTGACATAAAAGAAGAAAACGAACCGGAGATATGGAATGCTGTTATGCACGATGATGAGTACCTCAACCACGGTTCCATTGTTGAGAACGCCATGGTGTACCCCGATGGCGAAGTGGATTATTTCGACGATCGGTACACTCCCAATAGCCGTGCCTCTTATCCGCTGAATTATCTGTCTAATATTAAGCCATCGTCTGTTTCCGGTCACCCGAAAACAATTCTTTTCCTAACTGCCGATGCTTACGGTGTGCTGCCCCCGGTTTCGCAATTAAACCCCGAGCAGGCAATGCTTTGGTTTTTGATGGGCTACACCAGTAAGTTGGCCGGAACAGAGACCGGAGTTACAGAGCCTCAGGCTACATTTAGTCGTTTCTTTGGACAGCCTTTCATGCCGGGTAAGCCGGATGTGTATGCAGGCCAATTGGGAGAGAAAATGAAAAAGCACAATACCAAAGTTTACTTGATTAACACAGGATGGAGTGGTGGAAAATATGGCGTTGGGTCGCGGATTAAATTGAAATTTACCCGCGCTATGGTCGATGCTGCACTGAATGGCGAGTTGGAAAGTGCCAATTATGTGAAAGACGAATTGTTTCATGTAAATGTGCCAACCAGCGTAGCAAACGTGCCCGACGAAATTTTAATTCCGAAAAACACATGGGCAGATAAGGCTGAATACGAAAAAACAGCCAAAATGTTGGCTCAGAAATTTTGTGATAATTTTGACAAATCATACGGAACACATGGCCTCGATGAGGGAATTGTAAAATCTTGTCCCGGAAAATAATTTGTTTGTAACAGTTGAAATAAAAACGGGCTGTCGATTTTTTCGGCAGCCCGTTTTGTGTTTTCTTCCAAAATCAATTTATTGAATCATGCCTTTTTTATTCCCGATATCGCCTAAGTTGTTTCCAATATATGTATTGTTTTCTAGCGCTGCCGATGATCCATCAGAGTAAATTCCCCATCCGGAAGAGTAGGAAATAGTACAGTTTTTAATCTCAGGAAGTTCATCAGGAACTTCCAATAAGTTGATGTTTCCATTTGAGTACGTTTCTGCGTAGCCGCCACCATAGGAGATACTACAATAGTTTAAAACTGAACCACTCATTGTGTTTTGCTCGAAGAAAATACCATTCCACTGTCCGGGTTGCTCGCCTCCCGATGGAGCTGCTGTGGTGAAAGTAATCGGGTTTGCTTGTGTTCCTGTTGCTATAAGTTTGCCAAAATCGCCACTCCCAACTCTTAAGCTATTTCCATCTGTAAACTTTAATGTTGATCCCGGTTCAACTATTAGCGTACTACCCGATGGAGACTCTACATACAGGTTGCTTGTTAAAACATAAGGGGTGGTTTGTGCTTTCCAAATTACCTCATTTTGGTCTATTGTTCCTCCGTAGACTTTTATACCCAATACATCTTCATAGGTGTTTCCGGTTCCGATTGTGTGGGCATACTTTCCTGATATTTCTATTGCATACGAATTGCAGTTGTTGATATTGTTTCCTGTGAATTCTTTGAAGTATGCATCATGATCAAGGGTAATTCCATAAGATGCGGAAAGCCGAATTTCAGTGTTTTTAATTGAAATATTGCATCCATCTATTTCGATAGCTCCAACATAATCTGCATACCCTCCGGCAGCCTCTACTATACAGTGTTCAAGTATTGAGTTGCTTGTGGCTCCGCTTTCGAATTCTATGTAGTTCCATTGTCCATAGTCTTTTTGTACAGAACTAGAAGTAAATGTAATGGGGAGCTCTGCTGTTCCTTGGGCGATTAGCGTTCCAAAATTACTGCTTCCACCAACGCGCATGTTGCTTCCATCTGTAAATTGAATCATGTTTCCGGCCTCAATAGCGAGACTTGCACCGCCGCTTGCATTAATATGCATGGAGCCATCAATTGTGTAGGGTGCAGTTTGGAGCAACCATGTGGCATTCGCCTGATCAATAACATCGCCGTTCATATATATCCCTTGGCCTTCGATAGTATTTTCTGTGCCAATGGTGTGGGCATAGTTTCCGTCGATGTGAATGTCGTAAAGTGTATTGTTTATTAGGGTATTGTTTGTAAAGCTATTGAAGGAACCGTCGTCTTCGCAAACCACACCGTGTGCCCCTGAGTTTTTTATTGTGCAGTTGTCGACAGAAATTTTTGCTCCCTCTATCCATAATGCACCCCCATAAGATGTAGAATAGCCACCTCCATACTCAATAATACAGTGAGATAATACGCTATTTCCGGTTGCGGTAGAAGTGAAGTTGATGTAGTCCCACGCACCATTGCTTGCATTGTTCGACAGGCTTGTGAATTTAATGGGATTGTTTTCAGAACCACTTGCTGTTAGGGCACTATTGGCATCGGTTACTACTAACTGTCCGCCATCGTCAAACTTAATGGTCGTGCCGGCAGGTATTGTTAAATGTCCGCCATTTGAAATTGTCAATCGACCCTTGATGATGTATGTGCCTGTTTCCCAGATTGTATTAGAAGTAATAGTTTCGCTATTAAGCTCTTGGGGAGTGGAGAGAAACTCATCGTCATCATCTTCTGTTTCGAATAAATCGCAAGAGTTGAATGTCAATGCACCTATGAGGAGCATGCTTAGTAATAAAAAGTGTTTTTTCATGTGAATTTTAATTTGGTTAGTGAAAAGTAATTAATTTGATGCAAAAATACAGATTTAATAGATATTGTGTATTCATTTATAGTACCATAACAGTATTTTAACACTTGATGCATACAGGATTGGGCCTTTGAAAATGATGAGGCATTTTAACATGGATTAGTTGGAGTAGCTGGTTTGCTAATTTCTTAGTTTTTCGTAATCTGTAAATATCTTGTTATAAATCAGTTTTTTATAGAGATAGAGTGCTCTGAGTGTTGGAGTAGTTAATGTTTATTATTGATTGCATGCTTATGAAATAGGGGGGCTACTCCCTGATTATTTTCCCCCGATCGTATGAAAAGTAAATGCCGGCAATACTAATTATTGTAAAGATGGCAAAAGACCATTTTACGGCAAAAATGAATGTTTCTGTCGCCACATTCTCTATCGTAACCTTCCCTATAATGGAAGCAAAAAAAAGTGTGGCAATGGTCATGCTGGTTATTTGGCCTACAACGCGCATTGTGGCAGCTGTGCCCGATGCTAATCCGTATTGCGATTTTGCTACAGAGCTCATTATGGTGTTCATGTTTGGCGAAGAAAAAAATGCAAACCCTAAGCCTACCCACAGAAGTATGGCTACTATCGACCAAGTGGGCGTTTGGGCATTTAGAAATGTGAAAAAAGCCAAGCCTATGGTACACATCGTCATTCCTATTGTGGCTAGGTAACGTGGCTGAATTTTATCGGATAATTTTCCGGCAAAGGGCGAAAAAATTGCCATCATGATGGGTTGAGCAATGAGTATAGTTCCTGCTTCGCGGGGAGTAAGGGCTTTTACTTTTTGTAAATACAGACTTAGTAAAAATATGATGGCAAACGTAGCGCTGTAGTTGATTAGTGCTGCCAGATTGGAAAAACGAAATAGTCGGTTTTTTGTAAATAGCCGGGTATCTAAAATGGGGGAGGAGGTTTTGTTTTCGTGCATCCAAAACCCGAAAATGAACAACGCCCCGGCTGCCATTAAAGCCCAGCCAAGTGTGTTGGGAATTAACGACGATCCATAAACCATTGCCGTTAATCCGAGCATGTAAAAGGCAGCGCCCGGAAAATCGAATTCCTTATTTTGAGCATTTGCTGTTTTATCGCGTTTTAGAAAAATAAGGGTTACGGTGGCCGTGATAATTCCCAGCAGGGTTGAGACATAAAAAATGGAACGCCATCCGGCAAACTGCGTTAAAAACCCGCCGGCAAATGGGCCAATGGCTAATCCCAGATAAACGGCAGATACCGATATGCCAAGAACTCTGCCGCGTTGTTTTGCATCGAATGCCGCAACTAGTATTGCAGGGCCGGTGGTACTGGTAAAGGCTGCTCCAATTCCTTGAATAAAACGGAAAGCGATTAGCCACAAACCCGTGGGGGCTATGCTGCATGCCGCCGATGCCAATGTGAAAATAATTATTCCCAATTTAAAAATTCGTGCTACCCCCGTATTGTCGCCAATACGGCCAATTGGCAGTAGAAATATGGCCGTGGCCAGCAGAAATGACGTAATAACCCAACTTAGCGTTATGGCATCTAGTTGCAGGCTTTTCTCAATTGCAGGCAAGGCTATATTGACAGATGATATGAGGAATGTACCCATAAACGACGTTATGGCTACAATAGCAATTAATGAGAATTGGTGTTTCGTCCATTGCATAGGAGTTCATTTTTTTGTGTTGATATGCAAATGTAAGGTTTTCTCTTGGTTTTGATGGGGATTTGCAGATTGGTGCCAATTAGACTGTTTATAAGGTCTGTTCGTTTTGGTGATTTTAAAAATTAGGGGAGCCTTACATAAGTGAATGGTTTGTTTGTTTTTCCTTTTAAATAGTATCAGGTTGAATAATTACTGTAGGTGATGTTGGGCTAAAAAAATGCATTATCAAATTTTGTCCGACGTAAATTGTCGTACTGCCTCCTTAACTTT
>JAWOEM010000202.1:0-8194 GCA_046482785.1 Salinivirgaceae bacterium | reverse complement strand
ATTTACGAAAATAAATATTGGAATAAGTTATATTTTTCAGTAATTTAGGCACATGATTTTGCGGATAACCATAACAATACTTATAATATTTTCTCATTTTTTGCTCTCCGGGCAAATTACGGTAGGAGGTACTGTTACGAACACTGCTGAAAACAATCAACCAATTGCAGGCCATCCCGTATATATCTCATTAATGGAGAAACTTATTGATACTGTTTACACAAATGAAATCGGTGAATATAATTGGAAGTCGGTATCGCAGGTCACGACTGATATGTATATACAAACCATTGGATTTTGCGATAAATGGGAAACATACACTGACACGCTGCAATTTAAAGACACTACAATACAAATTGTAAACTTTTCAATTTGTCACCATAACGATGAAACATCTTGTCAAGCTATAATCGATTATCAAACAGATGGTCAATCAACAGTTACTTTTGAAAACGCAAAAGTAAAAGCAGTGCAGCACATGCAATATTTTTGGGATTTTGGCGACGGACATAGCAGCACAGACCGGAATCCAAAACACCAATACGCAGAAGAAGGAGTTTACAATGTATCTCTCATAATAAAAACACCTTTACAATGCATTGACACCACAACCAGAGAAATACTTGCCAGTGAAAATAGCTTCATCAGGGGACAGGTTTCTATACCGGGAAATTATTTATCTGATGCAGAAATATGGTTAATTGGATTCGATACAAACGAAAATAGAATTATTCAGACTATAAATCCAAATGAAACGGGGCATTATAACTTTTTTTGTGGCCCAAACACACGCTATTTACTGAAAGTTGTACCAAACTTCACAATGCCAACAGTACCCAGAATCTTACCGACCTACTTAGGTCATACTACAGACTGGAGAGAAGCAACTCCATTGAACGTGGCGCACGAAATTAAGGATCTAAATCTGGGAGCTCTAACATCAAGCATTGTATTACACGGGTTCAATAAAATAAAAGGTAGCTTTCTATGCAATTTCCCCACAGACCAATTGCCATTAAATGTAATTTTACTCGATAAAAATAAAAACCCATTAGATCACGCGCAGGTAATAAATGAAGAATTTGAATTTAACGGATTACCACGTGGCTCGTATTTTGTTCGGCCTGAATGTCCGGGGAAAACATCACACCCGGCAGAAGTAAATTTCCAAGTCGATTTCGACATTACCGCACGTACCGATTTTATTATTTCCACAACACAAATACGCCCACTAAACATTTCTGACACCCCGGATCTCTCGGAAGTGAACATCTACCCTGTTCCTTTTAAAAACGAATTAAATATCCAAACGAACAGTTCCATTGAAAGTATTCAGCTGTTGAATGCAAACGGACAATTAATAAAATCCATCTCCAATCCGGCATTAAATCACACCACCATCAACACAACTGCTATTCCAAAAGGCAGTTACATTATTAAAGTATCTCACCTCGATAAAGAGCCTGTATTCAAGCTCATTACAAAATAACCACATTTTTTTTACCTTTTCTTTACAACCTTTTAATAATCCGGTGTCTTATAATCGAAAAGTACAAAAAGATTAAATTACCCGTTTGTCTACTCAGTACTTTGAATGCTCACTACCACAGTTCCCCAGAACAGGTTTAGGTAGTATTTTTCAGGATCGGGTTATCAGGTTTGAAGCAATTGTCTGCAAATACTTATTCACAAATTTCCCGAAAGGCCATCAATTTAACGTTAACAACTATGAGAGCTAAAATAACTTAAAATTGAAAACCCGATCCTGCTTCTTCCGCTTAATCAGCAGGATTTCGGTTTATACCGGAATCCTTTTTTTATTTAAGGCCACACCTACGAAGAATTGTTAACATATCCAGCCATTATAATACTGCCAATACCCCGGAAAGTTAAGTTGAATTAATTGTGTTTTATCCGGTTACAAATCTATTATTTTTTCTTGCGGATTTTGGGTACATACACCCGAGCCGGAAACAAGTTGCAAAACATACATGCAAAACTTGCTAATACAATATATTATTTGTACCTATGCCGTGTAGTTAAGACAAAAACAAGTTTTCTTAAAAACGCTTATCATGAAAAACCACAGCACACTCTCATTAATGGCTTTCGGCCTACATGCCCTTTTACTTGGTCTTATTGCTTATGGATACTCCCATTTAAACACACATGGGGTATTGCTTTTGGCAACAGCAATTGCATCAGCAACTGTTTCGGTTGTGTTATTCGTGCGCAACCAAAAGTACCAAAAGCAAAAAAGCACGCTAACAGAAAAACTGTCAGCAACCATCTCCTCCGCCTCAAATAAAATAAGAAAACGGCTTTGTAATAAAACAGAAAGCGGCGACATAACAGTTCTTCTATCCCAACTTGAACAAGAGATGGAAGAGAAAGAAAAAGAACTCGAGGAAAAAAACAGACACGAAGAGCTAATTAATTGGACAAACACAAATACAGCTCGCATAGCAGAAACACTTAGATTGTACAATACCTCAGTTCAGGATATGGGGCGCCATATACTCACAGAACTAATCGATTTACTAAACCTCAACCAAGGAGGACTTTTTGCAATTGAGAAAAAAGATGAAAAGCAAATTTTAGTTTTACAATGCGCCATTGCCTGGGAGCGAGAACGCTTTGCTCAAAAGACACAGGAAGTGGGTTACGGACTCATAGGCCGGGCAGCATTCGAAAAAAGGCCCATTTATTTAACCGATGTACCCAAAGATTATATTGAAATTACATCAGGGCTTGGCAAAGCCTTGCCCCGTTGCGTGTTTATACTCCCGCTAATTTACAACAATGAAGTGGCGGGCGTTATAGAATTGGCTTCGTTCCACCCTTTACAAAAACACGAACAAACATTTCTGGAAAAAACCTCCACTGCCCTAGCGGCATCAATAGCTTCGGTAAAAACCAACGAAAAAACACAAAAACTGCTCTCCGAATCGCAACATCAAACTGAAATGTTGCAATCGCAAGAAGAGGAAATGCGCCAAAACTTAGAGGAAATGCAGGCAACACAGGAAGAAATGGAACGAAAAGAAGCAATGCTGAAAAAACTTTCGGAAGAAGTAAAAACCCAAGAACAAAAATTACAACAAAAAATTGAAGAAATACGAAAAACAAAAGATTCTGAGAAAAGAAACATTCCGGAAGAAAAAGTTGAAATGGTTGATCAGCGAATGGCTAAAGCTATTCATAGATGGAAAAACTAACCCAACGTTTTCTCATTACACTAATTGCTAAAAACACTTCAAAACTACCGCCATGAAACAGTTAATTACAGTTGATAAAGAAAAATGCGTTAATTGCCACCAATGCATTGCAGTTTGCCCCGTGAAATTTGCCAATAATGGAAGTGACGAGTTTGTAACCATTAATCATGAACTATGCATTGGCTGCGGCGAATGCATTAAAGCATGTACACACAGTGCAAGAGGATATATTGACGATATGGAAACAGTGTTGGCTTTACTAAAAATACAAACACCCACAATTGCCATTGCAGCCCCGGCAGTAGCCAGCAATTTCGACAATCAAGCACTTAACCTAAACGGATGGCTGCAAACATTAGGTATAGACGCCTTTTTCGATGTAAGCTTTGGAGCAGAATTAACAGTAAAGTCGTATCTGGAATATGCAACACAACAAAACCCAAGAACAATAATTGCCCAACCATGCCCGGCCATTGTAACCTACATTGAAACCTATCAACCGGAATTACTAAAATGGCTCGCTCCCATCGACAGCCCAATGATGCACACCATAAAAATGATACGGGAGTTCTATCCCGAATATAAAGACCATAAAATAATGGTAGTAAGCCCATGCATTGCCAAAGAGCGAGAATTTGAAGAAACAACAAGTGGCGTTTACAACGTTACTATCAGCAAGTTGGTAGAGTACATTACAGATCATGCTATCGATCTAAGTAACTTTCCGCCAATAGATTATCTCAATCCAAAAGCAGGGTTAGCGGCGGGTTTTTCAACTCCCGGAGGACTTTTAGAAACCGTTGCAGATCGAATGCCTAAACTTCGAAATAAAATTCGAAAAATTGAAGGCCCCAAATTAGCGTACGAATACCTCAAAACAGTGGAAAAACAAGTGCAAAAGGGAAATACACCTCTCATTATCGATATTTTGAACTGCGAAAACGGTTGTAACGGGGGCACCGGAACCTGCATGCAAGAAGCCGCACCTGATGAGCTCGAAGCCAAAATAGCAGATAGAATCAACACATTACAAAAAAGTGATGAAGATAGGGAATTACTACTACAAAGTATTGATGAACACTGGCAACCAAACCTATATGACCGCGAATACACCATCAAAACGGAAAATTATGCCCAATTGAGAAATCCCAATGAAGCTGAGTTAAACCAAATAATGCTTGACATGCATAAAACCCAACCGGAACACATTCTAAACTGCGCTGCTTGTGGTTATAACGATTGTAAAACCATGTGCAAAGCCATTTACAATGGCCTCAACAAAAAAGAAAATTGCCATTTTTACCTTCAAAAAGAGATGGAAGAAATACACAATAACTTAGATAAGCTGGTAAAAGAAAAAACCCATGAAGCTAACCGCCAAAAAGAAGAGATTGTAACTCTGGCCGACGACCTACTCAACTTTATGAAACACATGCATACCATTATCGAAAATTAAAATATAGGTAAAAACCACTACAGATTGTGGTGGTTTATTTTTACCTTTATGCTGTATGACAGAAAACACATCGGCATATCGGGTAATAATAATTGGAGGATCGGCACTTTCGCTTACTAAGAAATTAAAGTCGAAGAACAGTCGGGTAAGCACAGAGCAAGTCGGCAATTTTAGTGAGGTGCCTGAAAATACAGACCTTTTGCTCGTTTTAGAAAACCTAACTCAAGTTGAAATTCCTGCACAACTAGCCTGTCCCATTTGGGCTTCATCTGCAAATATGGCGCCCGAAGAAATCGATGTAATTCTCCCTACTAATCCCGACGAAGAATATTTAGCCGAAGCAATTCACCATCATTTCAATTACAGTAAAAATGCAGCGTCTCTCTCTGAAGAGCACCTCTATTCAGAAAAAACGGTGCATGATATAACACAAGAGCTTCAGGAAGTCAATGAGGAACTTAAATCGCAGAGCGACAAACTGAACAAAAAGCACTCTGAGCTAATGCAGGAAAAAGAGCGAACCGACGAACTTCTGCACAATATACTTCCCGAAATTGTTGCCCACCAACTTAAAAAAGGAAAGAAAAAACCAAAACGACATAAGTCAGTCACAGTAATGTTTGCTGATTTCAAGGGTTTTACAAAGATTTGCAATAAACACGATCCACAAGAAATTGTATCGACTCTGGACGAACTTTTTTCTAAATTCGATAGCATCATAGAAAAGCACTTTATCGAGAAAATAAAAACCATTGGAGACGCCTACATGTGTGCCGGCGGTATGCCCATGAAAAATAACAGCCATGCAGTTAATATTGTAATGGCAGCGCTTGAAATCCAACATTACTTATTCGAATACAATAAACCACGCATGCTACACCACGAAACCGTTTGGGAGTGCAGAATTGGAATTCATTCGGGAGAGGTTTTTGCGGGCGTTGTGGGTCAACGGAAGTTTGCCTACGATATTTGGGGCAACACTGTAAACCTTGCTGCTCGTATGGAAACTGCTGGTGCAGTTAATTCGGTAAACATTTCGGAAACCACGTATGAATTTGTAAAAGACTACTTCGACTGTATTCCACGAGGCGAGATTGAGGTGAAAAATGTGGGGAAAGCAAACATGTTTTTCGTTAACGGATTGAAGCCGGAATACGCATCTGATGCCTCGGGAGTATTTCCCAATGCCGAGTTCGAAAAGATTTTACGAAGTTTATAAATCTATATCGGCTAATATTTTTTTCTTGCTTGTTTGCGTCAAGAAAAAAGGCTGTTTGAAAAGCTTTTGAATTCCACAAATGATGATATTCACCCCTTTTCAAACAGCCTTTTAGGCATCAGTTAAATATTACATGCAAACCGACTGAAACCGGGCTTTTTCCATCAGTTGTTTTGTAAATGCGCTCAAATCGGCTTTTACACTTACCATTTCTGACTTGGTCATTTTTGAACAATGGTCGTTCATATAATTATCCATTGCAGTATTACATCCATCAGGGTTGTCTTCAGAATCTAAAGCTGCATCGCAGTAATAATCTCCACCATCAGGATTCACGTAGTAACAATCACCGCCATCAGTAGGGCAGCAAATGGTTGGAATTTCGCACTGTTCAGGAACAGCATTAAAAGCCTGACACATATCGTCCTCATCTTTGTCTTCCTCACAGCCATAGTTAAAAAACAAAAAAGCTCCAAGTAGCATAAATGGGAGAATTAATAGTTTTCTTTTCATAATGATAATTTTTAATTAAACATAAAATAAATGATTCTTTCAGTATTTTTTATACGTGAAATTACGTAATTACAAATTTACTAAGCCGTTCTCTATGATGCGTTCAAACTGCTCAACCGACTGAAAACCTGCATACACGCGCCCCTCAACAACAAATGACGGAGTTCCGGGCAGCTTTAATCGCTCAAACTCCTTTACATTTGCAGTTAGATATGTGGCAGCTGCCCCGGCATCCATGCATTCGCCAACAAAAGCATCGCGTTCAGCAAATTCAGTTATCATGGTTTGAAACTCTTCAGTGTAAATAACCTTGTGGTTATTAAGCAATAACTCGTGCAAAGGATTATATTTTCCATATTTGTGCACACACACCAACGCGCTCAATGCTCGTTTCACACGTAGGTCATTTGTTCGTCGAGTGAGCCGTAATATCACTTTAACCCTATCGGGGTATTTTTCTAAAATCACAGGCATTACATCCTCCAAAAACATGCGGCAGTAACTGCAATTGTAACTCGCATAAACATATACAGGGAGGTTGGCATCGTAGCGGCCAAAAACAATGTCAAGTGGCTGAATTTCAGAAATTTCTACCTCCCTCAACTCCATTTTTGTCTCTCCTTGTCGGTTCAGCTGTGCGAGAATAAGAATCAAGAGTACAAACGACACCAAATACGAAAAGTACTTGAGCATACCAAACGATCGATCCATGTGTAAATTATTATTCATGAGCGTCAGAATTTTTCTTTTTTACTTATCCTTTGCTTCTTTTGTAACACCTTCTTTTCGATCTATATCTGTACTAAAATTAACCAATCGGGGATGAAATATAAAACTTAACCCACGATCCTGCAAACGTATTTTCGTACTCATCATTCGTTGCAGACGTTTATTATCCAACCCATATTTAGTCTCTCCATCGCGATCCATTGCCACTAGATAAACACCTTTCCGCTTCGACTCATCCTGATCTCCAAACCCACCATCCTCTTTTCCTTGTTTCTCGAGCAACTTCTTTGATTTACCCAACAGAAAATCGTTCAAATACATCACCACATGATACTCGTAATCTTCGTTGAACGACTGCATACCAAACACCGACATATCCATTGCGGTACTTACAATATCTGTTTTGGGAAAATAAATATCATTATTGTATATAAATACACTGCTCTCCATGGTTTTAAACACAATGCTATCGAGCTCTTTCATGTTTGTGTATTTGGCTAGTTCTTGTGCAGGTTCAAAATTATAAATACCTCCGTTCTCGAGTTTAAATCGTCCTAGCACATTTATTTTATCGTAAAAAATGGTAGTGTCCTGCATTAAAATGCGGCCATCCAACGAACTAGTCACAATTCCGGTTACATTTTCATGGGTAAAGTCCTCTTGATCGAAATTATCGGCATCGACCAACATTTGATGAATATCCATTCCATCTATTTCGTTTTTAAACAGGATACTCGTAATAGTATCACGTGTATCGTAAACGGCTGAAGTAACCATACTACCACCAAAGGCATTAAATTTAAATTGGTCGAATACATACAAGCTATCGTCTACTCTGAATTTTGTAGCGATATCTTCCAGTAAAATATCACCATATTTTACACTTTTTACGCCAAATGTGCCCCGTGCAATGTATGGTGGAATATACATCTCTTCTTCGGGCTTATCGGCGGCAGCCACAGCTTGTGCACTAGCTGATGCTGATGCTGTTCCCTTTTGAGTACCTGCAGCTGCCTCATTTCCCAGATCGGTTTGAGGTGCACCATCAGACTGAGCCAG
>JAWOEM010000048.1:0-10912 GCA_046482785.1 Salinivirgaceae bacterium | reverse complement strand
TGTTTGAGTAAAACCAAAAGCACTGTTGTATTTTTCGCTTAAAACACTATAGACCTTTAAGTTATTCAAATCGCTAAACATCGATTCTTTCGAAATTCTTAAAATTCCGGTTAAAGCCGCTTTTTGCAGATATAAGTTGCCTTTAAGGGCGTTCCCAAGCATTGCTTTCAGAAAGTTAACGGCCTCGTCGTAAAAATTATTCAGGTAGGCTTCGTGAATTAGAGTATCGTACTCATCAATAATTATTATTACTTTTTTGTTATATGCTCTATGTAAATATTCAGACATTCGTTTTATAGCAGATGACAACGTTTCAATATCTGCATTCTCCTTTAAGACAGAATGGTATTTTTCGATTTCGTAATCTTTCAGAATTTTTTTGTCAATTAAAAATTCATTATTCCGGTACAACTCCGATAAAATCTCTGATATTTTCTTAATTATTGTTTCAAAATTATTCCCCTTGCACGATTTCAGACTCAAAAATATGACCGGATATTTACCTTGATGTTTTTCAAAGGTATCTGTTTTTTCGATGGCAAGGCCAGAAAAAAGTTTTCGGTTTTCTTCGGCATTTTCGATGCTGAAAAAGTATTTCAACATGCTCATATTTAGTGTTTTGCCAAACCTTCGCGGGCGAGGAAAAAGATTAACACCCGCTTTGTCATTTATTAAAGTCTCAATAAAAAAACTTTTATCAATAAAATAACTTCCTTCTTCTCTTAACGTTTTAAAGTCGTCAACTCCTATAGCAATGCCTTTCATAGGTTATTCATTTTTTACTGCTCACTAATTACGATTCTCTGTCCCTTCTAAACTGGTTCATTGTTCCTTAGTCCAAATTCTTTTCCCGTCGAATGTTACGGCAATTTTCATAATATTCTCACACCCTTGTTGGCGCAACGCCGCTTCGTACTGGCGGTCTTCAATTTGCTTTAGAGCAGAATCTAAAGCCTGCTCTGTGGTCTCTTTCGGTCGAGTTCTTTTTAATTCCATTATTACTGCCCGCTTGCTTTTATCGTTTGGAATAATGGCAATATCGTACCGCCCGTAACCCGATTCTTTTTCAGATGTTACATCATGGGTGTTTTGCAAATTGATAAGTAGCCCAAGAATAAAAGCCTGATAAATTCTTTCAATTTCCTTTGTACCTTTAGCTAAATTAAAATATGATAAGCTTTGGCATACAAATTTATTTAGAACCTCTTCAAAAATTTCAATTTCTCCCTCAACAAGAGCTTTCAACATCTCATTCAAATCGCTACTGCCAACGGTGTCGTCAAACCATTTCTTTATTACGTCTTGATAGATGATGCGAAGTTCATTGTTCGGGATTTCAATTTTGTAATTATTCCGCAATTGTACCTTCCCTACATATTTTGCCTTCAAATACCCTGTTTGTAAGAAGAACGAAATAATGGTTTCGGCTGAAGTTTCAATATTTTTAAACGAAATATTTTCATCAATGACAGAATAAACCTCTTCGTTATTAATCAACTGTCCTATTTTCTGCTTTACACTTTCATTGGCTTTGCGAATAAAACTATGGACTAAGTCGTTTGAGCTGGTATTGATCCAATAGTTATTATATCGGCCTCTTTCATCCACAAAATTTATAATCGACCAAGGGTTGTAAATATCAATATTGCCAAAATAGTAGCCGTTATACCAACTTTTAACGCCTTCGGCATGGTCGGCTAAATTGTAATCTTGCAATAGCGTATCAACTTCTGTTTGAGTAAAACCAAAAGCACTGTTGTATTTTTCGCTTAAAACACTATAGACCTTTAAGTTATTCAAATCGCTAAACATCGATTCTTTCGAAATTCTTAAAATTCCGGTTAAAGCCGCTTTTTGCAGATATAAGTTACCTTTAAGCGCATTCCCAAGCATTGCTTTCAGAAAGTTAACGGCCTCGTCGTAAAAATTATTCAGGTAAGCTTCGTGAATTAGAGTATCGTACTCATCAATTAAAACAACTGATTTCTTATTGTGATACTTATTTAGAAAATGGCACAAATTTAAAATTGATAATTGAAGCTCCGTTTTATTACAATTCTGATTGATAATTGAATTAAAATACTCTTCATCTTTGTTTTGCAGAATATCTAATAAATAACCATGGGTTTGATAAACCTTTGAAATTACATCTTTTGCATTACTAAAAATATCCTCAAAGCTTTTCCCCTTGCACGATTTAAGACTCAAAAATATGACCGGATATTTACCTTGATGTTTCTCAAAGGTATCTGTTTTTTCGATGGCAAGGCCAGAGAACAGTTTTCGGTTTTCTTCGGCATTTTCGATGCTGAAAAAGTACTTCAACATGCTCATGTTTAATGTTTTGCCAAACCTTCGCGGGCGGGGAAAAAGTAAAATATCAGAGGCATTGTCGAACAATTCCTTAACAAAAAGAGACTTGTCAACAAAATAACTCCCTTTTTCTCTTAACGTTTTAAAGTCGTCAACTCCTATGGCTAAATTGCTATTCATTTCTGATAAAATTGGCTGTATGTACAAAAGTAATAAATTTTATTTCATGGTAACGAAACTGTTTGGTTTACAAATACATCTTATTCCACAACTATAAAATGATCCGTTATTCGAACTATTTAGTACAACAAAAATGCAACAAATGTGGTTAGAAAGAAGTAAAAATGTAAGAAGCATGTTTTTTTTTCGTATTTTGCGAGGTAGGGACAATAATTAAGGTAATAATTTTGCCGTTTATGTTTCTTATTATAATTTTGTAATGATAAACTCAATTGTAGAATGGCAACTCAAAACGAACAGAAACTTGCTGAGGTAAAAGACAAATTGGAGCAATTGATAAGCTCCTACGAAATGTGTTTGGAAGCCAACGCAATGCTAAGTAGTGAGATGGAAGAAGCCAGACTGAGATTAGAGAAAAAAAATGCTGAATATTCAGCATTAAAGGAGCGTTTCGAGACACTAAAATTGGCGAAAGCTATTAGTGAAACGTCAGAAGGGACTAACGAGGCTCGACTGAAAATAAACGCTATAGTGCGGGAAGTAGATCAATGTATTGCGCTATTAAATCGCTGATATGAGTGAACTAGACGACACATTTACAATACGAGTAAATATTGCAGATCGATACTATCCATTAAAAATTAAACGATCTGATGAGAGTAAGGTTCGTAATGCTGCTAAACGAATAAACGATACTGTATTCCAATACAAAAAAGTTTATTCCGATAAAGATGCGCAAGACTTTATGGCAATGGCCGCATTACAATTTGTCACACGACTAACAGAGTTTGAAGAAAACCAAAATGGTGACAAATATCTGGACTTTCTTGAGGAGGTCAGTCAACGGATAGATACAGCGCTTGAGAAGCAATAGAGGTTCTTTAAAATATTAAGATTTGCCCGCATTAATCTAATTGACTTTTGAAAATTCAACAGTACTCAACTTTGGTGTTAAGCTGAAAGTGGTAAAGACAGGCCTCATCTCGCTTGTCGAGATCTTCTTCGGAAGACAGTGGAAGTCTGATCCACGGTCGCAACGCCATCCATGTAAGAAAATGGATTTTTACTAAAAGCATATAGTATTAATGCGGGCTTTTTTTATGAAAAATAATTAACACATTATATTCAAATTTTACTATTAAAACGCTATAGATATGGACGTATTAACAATCATTGGATTGGTCGTATCTTTCGTACTCGGAGTAGGATTGTCATTCTTTTTATGGCAAGTAATGCTCCGAAAACGAAAGATTAGAACCATAGAAGAAGGACGCGCCGAAGCAGAGGTGCTCAAAAAAGATAAAATCTTGCAGGCAAAAGAAAAATTTCTCGAACTGAAAAACGAACACGAGAAATATATCAATGAAAAAAATGCCAAAATAAACCAGCAAGAACAAAAACTAAAACAACGGGAAGCAAATTTCTCGCAAAAGTCTGAAGAGGTAAATCGCAAAAAACGCGAACTAGACGCCATTAAGGAAAACCTTACTGCTCAAATGGATCTCCTCGAGAAAAAAGAGACCGAAGTGGAGAAAATGCACAAAACGCAGGTTGAACAGCTGGAAGCAATAAGTGGACTATCTGTGGAAGATGCCAAAATGCAACTTGTTGAATCGCTCAAAGCCGAAGCCAGAACAGAAGCAATGTCGTACATTAACGACATAATGGAAGAAGCAAAAATGACCGCCAATAAGGAAGCAAAACGGATTGTTATACAAACAATTCAGCGCGTGGCAACAGAAGAAGCCATCGAAAATGCCGTTACCGTTTTCAATATCGACAACGACGACATCAAAGGACGAATAATAGGTCGCGAAGGACGAAATATTAGAGCGCTGGAAGCAGCAACAGGAATTGAAATTGTAGTGGACGACACCCCCGAAGCAATTATTTTGAGCGGATTCGATCCGGTACGCAGAGAAATTGCACGCTTAGCACTTCACCAACTGGTAACAGATGGCCGTATACACCCGGCACGCATTGAAGAGATCGTTGCTAAAACGCAAAAACAAATTGAAGAAGAAATTATCGAAACCGGTAAACGCACTGCTATTGACCTTGGAGTGCACGGATTGCACCCGGAGCTAATTCGCTTAATCGGTAAAATGAAATACCGCAGCTCCTATGGGCAAAACCTACTGCAACACAGCCGCGAAGTAGCAAACCTGTGCGCTATAATGGCATCGGAGCTTGGTCTGAATACAAAACTGGCCAAACGCGCCGGACTATTGCATGATATTGGTAAAGTTCCAGATGATGATCCGGAAATTCCACACGCAATATTCGGAATGAAACTGGCCGAAAAGTTCAAAGAAAAACCGGAGGTATGCAACGCAATTGGTGCTCACCATGACGAAATTGAGATGAACACACTTATTGCACCTATTGTGCAAGTATGCGATGCCATCTCAGGAGCACGCCCCGGGGCAAGAAGAGAAGTTGTAGAGTCGTATATTAAGCGCCTTAAAGATCTCGAAAATCTTGCACTGCGTCACGATGGCGTACTGAAAACATACGCGATACAGGCAGGTCGCGAACTTAGAGTAATTGTAGGTAGCGACAAGGTTACAGATAAAGATTCTGAAGCACTCTCATTCGAAATTTCGAAACAAATTCAAGATGAGATGACGTACCCGGGACAAGTAAAAGTAACCGTGATAAGGGAAACTAGATCAGTAGCTTACGCAAAATAATATAGCTCGCTAATTAATAAAAACCAGTTTTTTGACTTTCCAAAAAACTGGTTTTTTTAATGGCTATAATCCTTCGGTAGAAAATAGATGATGCACACGGTGGGCGAACTTCAATTCGTAATTTCTGGTTCTTATGGTCTTTAAGTCAATAATCCTCGCTATAGCGAAGGAATTTTAGACCATGTGAAAAATATTCCTCCTCAAAAAATGATTACAGCTCACTTTTACAACACATTCACAAAAAAATATGTCAATATATTTTATTGTCGGTTGAATAGTTTGTAATTTCATCCGACTTTTATACGCGTATGATGAACAACAAAAAAATACTTATAACAGGGGTCGCCGGATTTATTGGCTCAAACCTTGCAGAAGCCTTTTTGAATAAGGGGTGTGAAGTAATTGGGCTTGACAATTTTGCCACCGGAAAGCCGGAAAATATAGCGCAACTGCTCCAACATAGCTCATTCACCTTTCAAGAAGGAGATATACGCAACCGCGCCATACTCGATAAAATTATGCCCGGCACCGATGCTGTTCTTCATCAGGCTGCCTTAGGTTCGGTTCCACGCAGCATCAACGATCCGGTTACATCCATCGATGTGAATATAACCGGAACAACAAACGTTTTTTTTGCAGCTCATCAACACAACGTTAAACGAGTTGTATATGCCGCCAGTTCGTCGACTTATGGCGACAGCGAGGAATTGCCTAAAGTTGAACATAAAATTGGAAAACCCCTTTCACCGTATGCTATCAGTAAATATGTAAACGAAATTATAGCCGATAATTTCTATCAAATATACGGGCTTAACACTATTGGCCTGCGCTATTTTAATGTTTTTGGCAAACGCCAGGATCCCCAAAGTACTTACGCGGCAGTTATACCGAAATTTGTGAGCCAACTAATGCGGCTCGAGTCTCCAAAGATAAATGGAGACGGCTCTTTCTCAAGAGATTTTACATATATTAAAAATGTGATACAAGCCAATATGCTGGCAGTGGAAACAAACAACCCGGAGTCTCTAAACAAAGTTTATAACGTTGCCTGCGGAAATAGAACATCGCTAAACGAACTGTTTGCACTTATTAAAAAAGAACTTATTAGGCACGAACCAAAAATAAAACCAATTGAACCAACTTATGGTCCGGTGCGCAATGGCGACGTACCCCATTCACTGGCCAGTATAGAATTAGCTCAAAATTATTTGGGTTACAACCCAAAATACACAGTAGGTCAGGGGCTTACAGAGGCAATCGACTGGTATTGGAATAATTTGTAAATTAAGAACTATGGAAAACATACAGATGGTCGACCTGCAAACGCAGTACAAACGACTACAACCTGAAATAGACAAAGGAATAAGTGAGGTAATTGAAAACGCACAATTTATAAATGGCCCGGAAGTAAAATCGTTTGCTGTAGAACTGGCTAAATACTTGCGTGTAAAACATGTTATACCTTGCGCAAACGGCACCGATGCACTGCAAATTGCTCTAATGGCTGCCGGGGTAGGCCCCGGAGACGAGGTAATTACCACCAACTTCACCTTTATTGCAACTGTTGAAGTTGTTGCGCTTCTAGGAGCAAAACCGGTATTGGCAGATGTAAATCCCGACGACTATACAATAAATACAAAACAAATTGAGAGCCTGATAACGGAAAAAACAAAGGCAATTGTGCCGGTACATTTATTTGGTCAATGTGCAAACATGACTGAAATTATGCGCATCGCGAAAGATCGCAACCTCTTTGTAATTGAAGATACCGCCCAAGCCATTGGTTCCGATTATTTTATTAAAAACAAACCGGTAAAAGCCGGAACAATTGGGCACATGGGTTGCACATCATTTTTCCCATCGAAAAATTTGGGCTGCTATGGCGATGGCGGTGCACTTTACACAAACGATGACCAGCTTGCCGAAGTGGCTAAAAGCATTACCAACCACGGAAGTACAATCAAGTATTATCACGACCGAATTGGGGTAAACAGCAGGCTCGATTCCATGCAGGCTGCCATATTACGCGTCAAACTAAAGCAACTCGACGATTTTAACCGCAGACGTCAGGCAGGAGCCATTTTCTACGATCATTATCTGTCCATGATTCCTGAAGTAGAAATTCCTGTGAAAATCGACACATCGACACATACGTACCACCAGTATACTATCAAGGTACCCAAAGGACAAAACACAGAACTACAAGCATACCTGAAAGAACATAATATACCGGCAATGATATACTATCCGGTGCCTCTGCATAAGCAAGAAGCTTTTATGAACTACACCGACGACCGGGAATTTCCCGTATCGGAAGATCTGGCCAAGAGCGTATTGTCATTGCCCATGCACACAGAACTCACTAAAGATCAATTGCTATACATTTGCCAAACCATAAAAACCTACTTCGATGAAAGACGCTAATATCTCAATTCACCCAACAGCAGTAGTTGATGAACCTTGCGAAATTGGGACGGGTACAAAAGTGTGGCACTTTACCCACATCATGAAAAATTGCCGCATTGGCGAAAACTGCAATCTTGGACAAAATGTAGTAATTTCGCCCGATGTGGTTTTGGGCAATAATGTAAAAGTACAAAATAACGTATCGATATACACTGGTGTCATTTGTGAAGACGACGTTTTTCTGGGCCCCAGCATGGTTTTCACCAACGTAACCAATCCACGTAGCGCCGTTGTCCGTCGCGATCAGTACTCAAGAACCACAGTAAAAAAAGGAGCAACTATTGGAGCTAATGCAACCATTGTATGTGGCCACGATATTGGCATGTTTGCCTTTATTGGTGCCGGCGCTGTGGTAACCAAAAATGTTCCCGATTATGCATTGGTAGTAGGGAACCCTTCGCGACAAATAGGATGGATGAGTGAGTACGGACACAGACTCGAGTTCGATAACACAAACCATGCAACTTGTCCGGAGAGTAACCAACGGTACGTACTCAAAGACAATCAGGTGCAAAAAATTGCTTAGTTATGCTTAAAACTTATTTCTTTATACCTGCCACCCGCCAAAAATTTATCGATAAAATGCCCCTTATCGATGCCGATGAGTTTGTGTTCGATTTGGAAGATGCTATTGCTGAAAACGACAGCGAATCGGCATTTGAAAACCTTCAAAATATTGAAAACTTCGAGCAATATATCGTTAGGCCACGACTTTACTCTACCTCTGGCAAATTGATGAATAAAAAACTGGAAAGGCTCATCGATATGGGCTTTCACCGTTTTTTTATACCTAAGGCAGATACACCGGCCATGCTCGACGATCTGCTCAACGTGTTCAAATATTACGAAATAGATAATTTGGAGTGGTACTACCTAATTGAATCGCCGTCGGCGTTAATGAACATTAAAGAAATGGCCCTTTCGGGCAAATATCCGCTTAAAGGAATTTGCTTGGGCAGTCAAGATTATGCAGCAGAGATGGGCATGTCGTATTCATTGGAGACCATTAATTGGGCACGCCACTACGTACTTAATGTGGCCAAGGCCTGCAAAATAGAAGCTATCGATATGGCATCGATGGTACTAAAAGATCGGGAATTATTCGAAACCGAATGCCATCAATCATTCAGAATGGGGTACGACGCCAAACTTGTGGTGCACCCGGCACAACTCGAAGTATTACGCGACCTTGATTATTATACAAAGGAAGAAATTGAACACGCCAAATATATCGACGATAAAGTAAACCTTACGGAACTAAAAGATTTTTCGGTAATTACAGTCGATGGTTTACTATACGAGCGCCCACATATCAACCGGGTTAAGAAAATTTTGAATTATATTAAAAAGAACGAAAATAAATAAATATGAAGACTTTTGGGATCATTGGTGTAGCCGGATATATTGCCGTAAGGCACCTTAAGGCTGTAAAAGAAACTGGAAACGAAGTTATTGCTGCACTCGATAAATTCGATAGTGTAGGTATTATGGACTCGTATTTTCCCGAAGCAGATTTTTTCACAGAGTTTGAACGTTTCGACAGACACGTAGATAAATTAAAGCGAAAAAATTCGCCACTGGATTATGTGACTATTTGTTCACCTAACTACTTGCACGATTCGCATATTCGTTTTGCCATTCGTCAGGGAGCCGATGCTATTTGCGAAAAGCCATTGGTGCTTAACCCCTGGAACGTGGAAGGGTTAATGGCACTCGAAGAAGAATCGGGACAAAAAATTTATAATATACTGCAATTACGGTATCACCCCGCAATACTGGAGTTAAAGAAAAAAGTAGAGGCTCAGCCCGATAAAATACACGACATTGATTTAACGTATATCACCAGTCGCGGAAAATGGTATCATTTTTCGTGGAAAGGCGACCCATTAAAATCAGGCGGTATTGCAACAAACATTGGAATTCATTTTTTCGATATGCTTACCTGGATTTTTGGCGATGTGGAACAAAATATTACGCATAAACTCACCGACACAGAAGCTGCCGGCGTTCTGCTTCTTAAAAAAGCTCGTGTAAGATGGTTTCTTAGCGTGGACTATGAAAATGTGCCGGAAGATATTAAAGCAAGAGGCCAACGTACCTATCGGTCGATTACCGTCGATGGTGAAGAGGTTGAGTTTAGTGGTGGTTTTACCGACTTGCACACCAAAAGCTACGAAGAAATTCTCGCTGGCAACGGTTTCGGACCAAAAGATTCGCAAACTTCTATAAAAATTGTGCATGACATCAGAACAGCGCCAATTAGTCCGCTAAAAGGCGATTACCACCCATTCCTTAACAAATAAGCAATGGATACAACGAGAATTGTCATCATTATCAACGTGTTAGTCAATAATATTTGTTTGAATTAGTATAATCAACCATTTTTATAAAAAATAATAATGCTATGTATAACGATATTCTTAAAGGAGATAAAATAATATCTGTAATCGGTCTTGGCTACGTTGGCCTGCCCATTGCACTTGAGTTTGCAAGAAAAGCCAAAGTAATCGGTTTCGACATTAAAGAAGACCGTGTCGAGCTAATGAAAAAAGGAATCGACCCTAGCCGAGAGCTGGAGTCATCGGAATTTGAGGGCTGCGACATTGAATTTACTGCAAACCCCGTCGATCTGAAAAAAGCGCATTTTCACATTGTGGCTGTCCCAACTCCAATTAACGAACACCGTCTGCCCGACCTCAAACCACTACTTGCCGCATCGAAAACTGTAGGAAAAGTGCTGAAAAAAGGCGACTATGTAGTGTTCGAGTCTACAGTTTACCCCGGATGCACAGAAGAAGACTGTATTCCGGTACTCGAAGAGCACTCAAACCTGAAATTTCCGGAGGATTTTAAAGTCGGATTCTCGCCCGAGCGAATCAATCCGGGCGACCGCGAACACACGCTTACTACAATTAAAAAAGTGGTTTCAGGAAACGATGCCGAAGCATTGGACAATATTGCCAAAATATACGAAATGGTAATTACCGCAGGTATTCACCGTGCCGCTACCATTAAAGTTGCCGAAGCAGCAAAAATAATTGAAAACACACAGCGCGATGTAAATATTGCCCTAATGAATGAGCTTTCAATGATTTTTAACAAACTCGATATTAACACCTACGATGTGCTTGAAGCTGCCGGTACAAAATGGAACTTCCTGAAGTTCTTCCCTGGCCTCGTTGGTGGGCACTGCATTGGCGTAGATCCTTACTACCTGCTTTATAAAGCCAAGGAATTAGGTTATCACCCACGCATGATCG
>JAWOEM010000038.1:0-5135 GCA_046482785.1 Salinivirgaceae bacterium | reverse complement strand
TGAAATAAATCCATACAACTATTGATTTTATTGGGCTTAAAGATAATAAAAAATATGTATTTATCTACTGACCTCTGAAAACTATAGAATCTTACTGTTTAATGGCGGTCAAAACCTCCTTTTGAACAATCCGATTTATCGGGTAAACATTTTTTGATGCATCCCAATAGGGCGTGCGACGGTAAAACCAGTTCAATTTTCATCCCTTACCCATTCGCCGATAACTCCGTTAATACTACTATTTTGATATGCATCGCGGCGATTCTATTTTTATTCAATTATTCTACCATAATTTCAGCCCTACGGGCTTAATTCAATTCAGGATTTCTGCCGATAGTCGAAATAAGCCAATACCGCCGAGTTTCACGGCTTCCGCATTTAAAAACCTTAACCACGAAAGACACCAAAAACACGAAAGAAAAATTGCATAGTAATTTTTAATACTTTAAAAAGTGTCGGTTTTCGAGTCTTTTGTGCTTTTCGTAGTTGAATTATGTTTCTGTGGCAAAGCCAAAGAAACCAAAAAATGTTAAATGCGGTTGCCCTACGCCGAGTTCGGTATTATGGTGTAAAAGAAAATTAAATACAGGAGATTCTATATTATCAATCAATTAATTTCAAAACACTCGCATCAACAATCCGTTTTATCGGGTAAACATTTTTTTGTGCATCCCAATATGGGGTTCGGCGATAAAACCAGTTCAACTGTGTCCAGGAGCTTTGTTTGGCTTCCGGGTTTTGTTGCAAAAACTGCTCAAATTCTTTGCGTAGTTGCGGATCGCGAGCCATCATCTCGCGGGCCATGCCTTCCATTACGTATGTTTCGGAGTATTCCTTTTGTTCAAATATGGCATTGAAAAAGCCCCATCGTAAAAACGAATCGGTACTGGAAGGCTCCATCATATAAGCCAATAAGCGGGCGGCAGACTGGTCGGTGCGCACAAGCATGGAGCCCGCCGGAAAAATGGTCGTATCGTTGCGTTTGTGAATATCGAGCGTCGAAATTTTCATGCGGCCTTCGCTTGGCGAATTTCGCCATGCTACATTTGAAAAATGGTATGTTTCTACCGGCAACTGAACCTGTGCGGTAAGTTCATTCATTTCAACTCCATGAAGTTTTAGTCTGTGAATTACGTCGCTCCACTCTGGCGGAACAATGTATGCAACGGGTAGTTTTACTTTTTGTGATGCTTCCGGATACCGATAGTAAGGCAGACGAAACGTAACGGGCTTATTTTTATGATACTGAAACCAATCGCCACCGGTTAAATCACTCTTCACCACATCGTATTCCACTCCCAGAAAATCAACCGTATCGTGCTTCTGTGTGCTCTCATACGCCACCGTAAGGGAGTCTTGCCGAAATGCATCGGTGGTAACAAATTCATCGGCTTCTGCCACCAACTCCGGGAGTTTCCCGCCCGTTTTGTTTAGCTGCTCCATGGTTAATGCAATCATTTTTTTTGTGGCAAGCACACGCTCTTTGTAAGGTTTGAGCATATGTGTTTCGATGAGCAATCCGGGGCGGTTTTTTAGCGCTGTGTATCCATTTGATAGCATGGGGGGCGCCGGTCTGCTGATAAGCCCACTGCGCGGATCGTGCCACGAACGAAACGATACGTAAGGGAATATAGGATATCCGGCATCGAACATTCCCGCCTCAACATATGGCAAATATTCCTCTAGTTGCCAATGCGTAAGCGCACTATCCATATTACCGAATGTTTCGAGCATGTATGTAATTACATATTGATAATCGGCGCCATCGGTTGTATGGCAATCGATAAAAAATTCGGGAAGCCAATGGTTATAGAGTTTCAACCAGGCTTGCATGGCGGGTGCATCGGCCTTTACAAAATCGCGATTCAAGTTTAAGTTCATGGCATTGGTGCGCCAGCCCATTTTTTCGGGGCCATTTTGGTTAATCCGGTTATAGGAGCCGAACCTGACCAAACCGTCGGGGTTTACAACGGGCGCAAACAAAACAGAAACATTTTCCAATAATTTGTGATGTTGGCCTTGCACAAACTCCTTCAACAGCAGCATCATTGCATCGTTACCATCGGGTTCGCCCGGATGAATATTGGCCTCAACAAATAAAATCAAACGGCCCTGCTCCCGAATTTCTGCGGGATTACTCAACCCATCTTTATCCAAAACCAGTAAAGGTAATTCGTACCCCTGTGAGCTCTGCCCATAGGTTTGGTAACTCACCAACTGCGATGCTCGGCTTATAGCCTGCGAAAACTCAATGGTTTCGGCATAGGTAGCCGTTCGCATTCCACCCGAAAGCTCAAAAGCCAGCGGAAAATTAAAATGTTCATCGTTGCTGTTATTGCATGATCCGAACAGCATTGACGCAAGTAGAATATAGAATAATTGTCTCATCGTCTTTTTGTAGTTTTAGTCATGTCGGTGTTAACCCAAAATCCACAAGTATTTAAAAAAATAACTGATTGCGGAATTTGGATTGTAAAATTAGTACAACGAATATCTTTCCGAAAGGAAAAACAAAAAAATGCTTCAAAAGCGTACACTCAACCATAATTCTGTTAAATTTGTATGTACTAAGCTTTTACCACAACGAAAACAGTAATAATTAAAGCAGAAAAATTAACTTAAAATTATTCATTATGAAAAGAACAATAACCCTTATAACGCTAATCTTTGCAGTGATAATGGTGCATGCACAACTAATTAATATAGTGAGCGTGAAGCAAAACGACAATCGAGTAACGATTTCTTACGACATGGTAGGGATTCGTGGTGCTCAAGACATTTCGATACTTTGCAGTACAAATGGAGGCTCCAGCTTTCATATTCCGGTAAAAACGGCCACCGGAGACATTGGACAGGGCGTTCAACCGGGCGGTCGAAAAACGGTTGTTTGGGATGTCCTAAAAGATGTACAAGCGCTGCACACAAACGAGGCCGTATTTAAAATTTCGGCCACTCCTATGTCGTCAGGCAATAGCGGGGGGAGCGGTTCTACAGGTAGTTTTACCATGGACTTCGATGGTATAGTGCTCAAGGTTAATTCGATTAAACGCGCCGGCGATGCCGTTAAATTCGCATTCAAATTAACAAGTACAGAGTCAGATCAGGAAGCATTCATTCACAAAAACCACATACGAATGATTGATACTGAGGGCAATGTGTACGACAATGAAATAAAAATAAGCCTCGGAAGCGCCACAAGGGAATCGTGGGTGCGCCAAAACCTGATAAAGGGAGTACCGATGAAGGGCGAGCTACAATTCGATAACGTTCCTAAATCGACAAAGGAAATAGCGGTTTTAGAAATACGAATCAACAGTACAACCCAGCAGAAACGTCAAATTTCAATACCACAAAACCAACAAAATGTGCAATATTAAATCATATTTGCTGGCCATTTTTATAGTGGCCACAGGGCTTGCTCAAGCCCAAACCGTGGTCGGATACTCACAAAGTGTCCCGATAGAAATACGTCCGCAGGGTACAATTACCGCCGTATCGAGCCCTGCAACCATCCACATTGGCGCTACGGGCAATACCATTTCGGCCCTTTCCATACCTGTAGCCATCGATATTCCGGAGTCGGTAATTCATCAACGCCCGAAAAAAGGGAAGCCCAAAGCCAACCTTTCAGGACAAGTCGATGTAAATATCAACATTCCATCAACCAATATTTCGAGCCCAAACACATTGGTGTTAATTATTGGCAACGAAGATTATGCTTCGAAGCAAACCAGCTTGGAAAGTGAGGTAAATGTGGACTTTGCAGCAGATGATGCCCGTATTTTAAAGCAGTACATGATTAAAACGCTGGGCGTACCGGAACGGAATATTCAACTTTTGATAAATGCAGGTCTCGTCGATATGAAGCGAGCTATCAATAAGTTGAAACTTTTAATTAAAAATTACAACGGACAGGCCAATGTAATTGTATATTACGCAGGTCACGGTTTGCCACACGAAGCAACACGCGAACCGTATTTAATTCCGGTAGATGTTAGCGCCAACGACCTGAACATGGCCATTAAGCTCAACGACCTGTATAGCGACTTAACTGCTTTTCCATCACAAAAAGTAGTGGTGTTTCTCGATGCGTGCTTTAGCGGCGGCGCCAGAGAGCAAGGCCTGTTGGCTGCCCGCGGCGTAAAAATAAAACCCCGGGAACAGCAAACACAAGGAAAACTGGTTGTATTTGCCGCCACCAGTGGCAACCAATCGGCACTACCATACAAAGAAAAGCAACATGGGTTGTTTACCTATTATTTGCTTAAAGCACTTCAAGACAATAATGGCCAGATTAATCTTGGCGAGTTATCAGAATATCTGATAAAGGAAGTTGGTATTCAATCGCTTATGATAAACTCCAGAGAACAGAACCCTGCGGTAAATAAAAGTCCCGCAGTAAAGAATGATTGGTACGACTGGATGCTTTATTAACAATGTGTTTTAAACACAAAAAATAATCGTGGGAAGCTGACAATGAGAAGCTCCTCACGATTTTTTATTACAAAACTACTCATCGCTAAATTGAGCGATTCCCGGTCACTCTTATAAACCTACATACCATGCTACCCACCACAAAATCTGTTATTACGAAACTCAAAGCCCAACAAGACGAGCAGCGACGTACAATGGCAATGCGTAACTTCCCCACAAAACTTGAAATTATTGGGGTAACCTCGCCCGACATCAAGAAAATTGTAAAGGAAACAATTGCCGAAACACAACAATACAGCATTGCCGCGAAAAAAGAACTGGTTTGGGATTTGCTCCAAACAAATTACCACGAATGCCACCATCTGGCCTATCACTTTTTGGAACAAGAGAAGAAAACGCTTGCTGCATTAACAGCACAGGAATGTAAAAACTATGCTGTGTGCATCGACAATTGGGTACTGTCTGACACGTACTCGACATTTGTTTTAGGCGTGCTGTGGCGCGATGGACGAATTACAGACGAGGATATTTACCAATTGGTAAACGCAGAAGATGTTTGGGAAAAACGATGTGCCCTAGTGAGCACCGTGGCCCTCAACCAAAAAGCACGTGGTGGTAAAGGTGACGTGCCACGCACAATTGCTCTTTGCCAAAAAGCAGTGGCAGATAAACGCCCAATGATTGTTAAAGCATTATCGTGG
>JAWOEM010000019.1:0-2671 GCA_046482785.1 Salinivirgaceae bacterium | reverse complement strand
GTTCCAGATGCCGAAGATTTATAACTAAACGATGTAGTCATAACCCCGCTTGAAACAGTTTCTTTGCCCCAGGCGGTTGAAAAATCACCGCTTGCAGAGGTACTTGCACCCAGTGCCAATGAACTTTTTCCGGAGGCTTCTACATCATTCCCCATAGCCATTGAGATGTGACCAGTGGCCTGTGCACCCAGGCCTAAAGCAAAAGAATAATCGCCACTTGCAGTTGTTGAAACATCGGTAGCGTTAAATGTTGTTGTATCTCTTCCCAACGAACCGAAAGCATAACTACCAATGCCTAAGGCTAAGGCTTGTTCGCCAAAAGCAAATGAATTTGTATCATTGGCTACAGCTTCCCTGCCAATTGCTGTTGTATAATCGCCCCTGGCTATGGCTTTATACCCCATAGCTTGTGACCAATTGCCAATGGCTTTTGATTCAAACCCGGACGCAAAAGAATTTGTACCTACACTATCCGGATTTTCAATCAGCACCCTTCCGGTAAGGAAAGCCTCTTTGCTTGGGTACCACAAAATGCGTGGTTCGCTTGGAGAAATTATTTTTGTAGTATCCAAATCGACATTAAAATAAGGTGAACCGGTATTTTTACCACTTGACAATCCTCCCACGGCAAAACCACCTTTCACACCCTTGGCACTATTATTAAGGTAAATACGTGCACTATCGCGGGTAATACGCAAAAATTCTTCACCGGGCAATTTACCTGAAGAAAGGCCTCCCACGGCAAAACCACCTTTTACGCCTTTGTCTTTGGCGCCTTCATCAATATAGACACGCGTACTGTCGGGTGTAATATTAAAAAAATCGCGAGGGCCAAGTTTCCCGGAAGACAGGCCGCCCACGGCAAAGCCACCTTTAACACCTTTCGCATCCTCTTTGAAAAAGAAACGAGTAGCGGTATCATTCATAGCGAAATAGTTCTGCCCGGCAGTCTTACCTGACGAAAGTCCTCCTACAGCAAAACCGCCTTTTACACCTTTAGCAGAAACAGTATCGTTAAAATAGATGCGTACACTATCGGGTGTAATGCATAAATAATCGGTAGGAGTGGCTTTTCCAGAAGAGAGACCGCCTACAGCGAAACCTCCTTTTACGCCCTTTTTGCTGTCTTCTTTAAAATTTACACGCACTTCGTTTTCGTACACGGCAAAAATCACTTCACCGGCGCTGTTTTTCACATCGAACAGCGGCACATCTGGACCGGGCGAAGACCCCTGCACTGTAAGTTTACTCATTGGCTGGGTTGTACCCACTCCAAGGTATTTTTCTACAGGAAAATGCAATACAGTATCAGCGCCGGCCTGGACGAACTGGCCGCTGGAAACTGCCATCCAGCCTGATCCGATATAAAAATAAAAACTGTCCTCTTCTGTATTGAAAACAACCAAACCAATTGCAGGATCGGTTATAGCGTTCATTTGAGCACTTGTCATGCGGGGTACTAAAAAACCCTTATCAAGGGAATGCACATCGAGAATGGCACTTTCATCAGCGTTGTATGCACCATCATCAGTAATTGCTGTGTTTTGTGCCATTACCAAAGGGCTCATAAAAATAAACAACATTAAAATAATGAGTTGCTTTCCTGGTTTTTTGTAAAAATTCTTCATATACCATATTTTTAATTCCTGATTCAATTTATTATAGCCTAATTTTTAAAAATACGGGTAATAAATATTAAATTCAATCCGTAGAATACCGTAATTCATTAAGGGCATTCCCTTAAAGTTTATTTTTTATTTATTCTTCTTCATTAAGCACTTTTTGCAACATCAAACTAATCTCCTTGTTGGCATTTTTGAGTTCTTCAATTTGTGTTTGTTGTGCTTTTACAGCTTCGACTAACAAGCCCAGCAGATCGTTTTGCTTTAATGAAACCGGATTATTATTCTCATCGTAATCAATTAAACCGGGCAGTGCTTTTTCTATTTCGTCAGCATTGAAACCCATTCTATGGCTTTGAGGTTTCTCTCCTGACATATGAAACCGGACCCCTCTAATTTTCATCAATTTATCTAATGGTGCCTTTATTGCGGTAATATTTGTCTGGTTTTTGGGGTCAATAACAGATTTTGCCGAGTACCGCATCAATTGTCCGTTTGCATCAATATACACATTGGCTTTGCTCGTTGTGTTGTTACTATAAATTCCACTTATATAACATGTATTCATTCCCTCCCCAATCCTGATTTCGTTACTGGTATCAATGCTTACAGCGTATCCAATAGCAATGGCATTATTGTAAGATGATACAGGATCGTTTACCAAAATATTTGAGCCCAGAGCCACTAAATTTTGAGCATCCTGGCAATTTAACAGACTATTATAACCAACTGCTACATTATTACCAACTTCGGCAGAAATCAAATCTTTCAGTGCCTGATAGCCAAAAGCCGTATTTTGATCTCCCTCGTTACTATATAGAGCATTTCTTCCAAAAGCTGTATTAAATGAACCATTATTCATGCTAAATAAAGCTCCATTTCCCATGGCTGTATTATCACTCCCTGTTTGGTTATCTATCAAAACCGCTCCAACACCTACATTATCTAGTCCGGAGGTATTTGCATTAAGCGCTTTATTACCGATAGCCACATTGTCTGAACCACCGTCATTACTATACAATGCATTAAAACCAACCGCAACATTAGCA
>JAWOEM010000525.1:0-5888 GCA_046482785.1 Salinivirgaceae bacterium | reverse complement strand
CACTTTATTCATGATAGAGTGAAGCGAATTTCAAGAATGTGGGCGGGATAAGGGATGGCAAAACGGGTAACCCCGGCTTAGAAATACCCCAAATTTGGGCTATCTTGTTTTGCCAAATTTGTTGGTACCCAAAATCCGCAAGGATTTTGACCTTGAAAAATTAAATCCTTGCGGAATTTAGGTGGTATTTCTTAGTGGTTGAAAATTCATGAACCGAGGACGAAGGTCGAGCTCAGCGAAGCTAATTTTTCGGGTTAATTCGAAAAGTTATAATGCATAGCCTTCTTTAGATTCTCGGTATAATTTCCATCTTGTTTCTGTATGGGACGTTCCCATTTTCCATACATAGGGTTGGGCAGCATTATAAATTTATCGCCAAACAGGTCTTTTTGTTCCTCTACCACTTTGTGAGCATTTCTATTTGCACGGTAATCATATAAATGATCGAAGTCACCGAGGTTATCGCCTACAAGCAGGGCTATTTCGTATTTCTCATTTACTTTTTCTCTCCTGTATTTTTTGTTGGAGGTAGAATCTTTCAAGAAAACATATTCTGCTGAGGCATTTGGAAAATTAAGATCACTTAAATTTTGCAGTGTTGCTTCAAGTTGCGATACATGACGGTTAGAAAGATAAATTACTTCAACACCATTTTCTTTCGCATACTTTGTAAATTCTAACGCTCCGGTTAATGGAGTGGCATCGGCCTGTTGAACCCATTTGTTCCACGTTTCAGGAGAAAACTTATTTCCGGTTTGCACACACCAAGCCTGATATGGTGAATTGTCGAGAACGGTTTCATCGATATCGAGCACTACCGCCGGTTGGCGCTCATAATCTGTCTGGCCAATTTGATCGATTCGCATTTTGGCAATATTGTATGCCTGATGATACAGCGCAACACGTTCGGCCGATACCTGATACCAAACAGTGCTTAACAGTAAATAATCGGAGCTTTTCTGTTTTTCGGCTTTTTGTGGTGCTTGACAATTGCACGAAACAAATATAAATGCTAAAGCAATTATATAAATAACTTTATTCATACGTTTGATTTTAAATAGTTTATTAAATTGAGATTTTACTTTTTTCGTTCCACCGTATAGCTCACAATTTCCTTTAGGGAATGGCTATACTCCGATTCGGGATATTTATCTAAAATAGCAAGCGCTTTATTTTTGTAATTGAGCATTACATCGCGCGCATATTCTATTCCGCCGTACTTTTTTACCGTCTCAATAATTTGCGCCACCTCGCTTTTGCTTTTATTTTTCTTTTTTAGCAACTTCAAGACTGCACGGCGGCTAGCAGTATCCAATTGATTTTTAGCGTAGATAAGGGGAAGTGTTAGTTTCTTTTCTTTAATATCGTTTCCCGATGGTTTCCCGGTAATTCCGCTGGGTTCATAGTCGAATAAATCGTCCTTAATCTGAAAAGCCATACCAAGATGCATCCCAAACGTCTCCATATCGGCAACAGCCGCCTCGGGAGCATTCACACTTTTTGCGCCAGCTTTGGCACAGGCCGCAATAAGCGTGGCAGTCTTTTGTTCAATAATTTTAAAATATATCGATTCGTCGATGTTGAGCTTTCTTGACTTTTCGATTTGCAACAATTCGCCTTGACTCATCTGATCCACAGCAGTGGAGACTACTTCGAGAAGTTCAAACTCCTTATGTTTCACAGATAGTAACAAACCACGAGCTAAAAGATAATCGCCAATAAGAACTGCAATTTTATTTTTCCAAAGTGCATTAATGGAAAAAAAACCTCGTCGAAAGTTTGAATCGTCCACCACATCGTCGTGTGTAAGGGTGGCCGTGTGCATTAATTCAATAAGTGCTGCGGCGTGATACGTGGCGTCGTTAATTTTGCCATGCATGCCTGCCGATAAAAAAACCAACATGGGTCGCATTTGTTTCCCCTTGGTTTTCAGTATAAAATTGGTGATTATATTAAGTAATGGAGTGGTGCTCTTCATCGACTTTTTAAAGTAATCGTTGAAGTTACGCATCTCTTCTTTTATGGGATCCTTAATTGTTGCTAATTTTGCCATCGAAAATATTTCGTTATAATGGAAAAGAACGAACGAACATATCATTTTTTTATGATATAGTCGTTAAAATATGGTTGTTTTTTTACTTTTAGCATATAAATTAACCCAATAGCGCACTTGTGAAAAATGAACATTTAAAAAATATTATTGCTTCACTACCGGAGAAACCGGGTGTTTATCAATACTTTGATAGAGACGGAAAAATAATTTACGTTGGAAAAGCAAAGCGCCTGAAAAAGCGAGTATCATCTTACTTTACCAAGCAGCACGATAGTGCAAAACTTCGGATTTTGGTTTCGAAAATTGCCGACATCAAAACCTTAATTGTGGAACGTGAAGAGGATGCGTTGCTGCTTGAGAATAACTTGATTAAAAAATATCAGCCGCGTTACAACGTGATGCTAAAAGACGATAAGACTTTTCCATGGATCTGCATCAAAAATGAACCTTTCCCGCGAGTATTTAGCACACGGAATGTGGTAAAAGATGGTTCGGCCTATTTTGGTCCCTACACTTCGGGGAAAATGGTGAAGATAATGCTCGACTTTATACACAAAACTTACAAAATTCGTACGTGCAGCCTTGCCTTAAATACAAAAGACATAGCGCAAGGTAAATTTAAAATATGTTTGGAGCACCATATTGGAAATTGCAAGGGACCATGCGAAGGCTTACAAACGGAGCAAGCATATGGGCAAAATATTGAGCACATAAAAAACATTTTAAAAGGAAATATAAAAGAGGTCATTCACTGGCTGGAAGGTGAGATGCACCGACTGGCGAAAAATTACGAATTTGAGGAGGCGGATGAAATTAAACAAAAGCTTCATCTGCTAAAAAACTATCAGAGTAAATCCACCATTGTCAGTCCAACAATTCATAATATAGATGTTTTTTCCATTTACGATACAGAAAAAGCTGCATATATCAATTTCATTAAGGTAAGCAACGGCGCTATCATTCAATCGCATACGGTTGAAATTAAGAAACGATTAGACGAAACCAAGGAAGCGCTACTTGCATTTGCTATTACCGATATTCGCGATAAGGTACACAGCAACGCCGAAGAGCTTTTGTTGCCATTAGAAATTGACTATCCGGTAAAAAAGGTAACGGTACCGCAGCGCGGCGACAAAAAGAAGTTGCTGGAACTATCGGAACGCAATGCAAAATATTTTGCACTGGCTCGGAAAAAGCAAATGGAAAAGGCCAACCCTCAGGAACGTGTGGACAAATTGATGGAAACCATGCAAAAAGACCTGCGCTTGAAGGAGCCTCCTGTGCATATTGAAGGGTTCGACAACAGTAATATTCAAGGTACAAACCCCGTGGCAGCGTGTGTGGTATTTAAAAACGGCAAGCCTGCCAAGCGAGAGTACCGAAAATACAATATTAAAACAGTAACCGGGCCCGACGATTTTGGATCGATGACAGAAATAATTCACCGACGTTACTCGCGCTTACTTAACGAGAATAGTTCACTACCACAACTTATTGTAATTGACGGAGGCAAAGGCCAGTTGAATGCCGCACTTAAAAGTTTAGATGAACTGAATTTGCGTGGAAAAATTGCCATAGTCGGAATCGCCAAAAAGCTTGAAGAAATTTATTTTGCAGATGATCCGTACCCGTTGTATTTGGATAAAAATTCTCCAACGCTTCGGGTTATTCAGCATATTAGAAACGAATCGCACCGGTTTGGAATAACCTTTCATCGCGATAAGCGAAGCCAAAATTTTGCGGGCTCAGTTTTGGATAGCATTCCGGGTGTAGGCCCAAAAACGGTAACCGCTTTGTATGAAAAGTTTAAAACATTAAGTTCAATTAAGAATGCTAAAGTGGAAGATTTAGAGGATGTTGTGGGAAAATCGAAAGGCAAAATTATAAGGGAATACTTTCAAAAAAAATAAGGGAATCTTTCGTTAAAAAGACTCCCTTACCAAATTATGAAAAACAAAAACACTAATTTTTAAACTTAGATTGTTTCATAAAACATTAACTATTCATTGTGCTTTCTACTTCTTCCACAGTAATTGGAATACGTTTACCAATCAATTCACACCCTTTGTCGGTAACTAATAAATCGTCTTCGAGGCGAATTCCTCCAAAGTCGATGTATTCGCGTACTTTATCGTAATTAATAAAATCGGCAAATTTTTTCTCTTCTTCCCATTTTTCGATAAGTTCAGGAATAAAATAACAGCCCGGCTCATTGGTAAGAACAAATCCGGGTTGTAAGTGGCGTCCGAGTCGTAACCCGCCGAGGCCAAAAATTTCAGACCTTTTTGTATCTTCATCATAGCCAACATAGTTTTCGCCAATGTCTTCCATATCATGCACATCGAGTCCCATCATGTGGCCCAAACCGTGTGGCTGGAAAAGCGCGTAAGCTCCTGTACGTGCAGCCTCTTCCGGATCGCCTTTCATAATTCCGAGATCTTTTAACCCGGCAGCTAAAGTGCGAGCCGCTTCGAGGTGTACATCGAAATACCGTATTCCGGGCTTGGCCATTGCTGTGGCGTTATTATTTGCAGCTAAAACAATGTTGTAAATATCTTTTTGCTTTTTCGAGAATTTGCCACCAACCGGCATGGTACGAGTAAAATCGCTGGCATAGTGCATTCCTGTTTCGGCTCCGGCATCGCAAAGCATTAAGCGGCCTTCTTTGAGCGTAAGACTATGATCGTGATTGTGCAACGTTTGACCGTTTTGTGAGAGAATTACCGGGAACGAAAGCATTCCGCCACCTGCAACTGCAATACCTTCGATGGTACCTGCAATTTTTTGTTCCCAAACGCCGGGCATGGCCATTTTCATGGCGGTTACATGCATATCGTATCCTACAGCGGCTGCCTTCTTTAGCTCTTCTATTTCATATTGGTCTTTTACACTACGTAAAGCTACAACTGCTTTAATCAATTCTACTGATTGATAACGGTTTACTTCCGAGGCTCTAATTCCTGTAAGTGATTCTAAAAGAATTTTATTTTCGGCTCTGTATTGAGGAAGGAAATGTATTTTACGACCTTGATCAACGGCCTTTTTTACGAAGTCGAATATTTGATTATACGGACGCGAATCGGAAATTCCAACTTGCGCACAACGATCTTTCATAGAAGGTTGAGGTCCCATCCAGATGATATCGTCCATTGTAACATCATCACCAAACACAATATTTTCGCCACTATTGACATCGATAGCTCCGGCGAGACCCGGAAAATCTAATCCGAAAAAATATAGAAAAGAACTGTTTTGACGAAAGTGGAATGTATTTGCCGGTGCATTCATTGGTGAATCAACATGTCCGGGTATTAAAACAATTCCATCCGACATTTTCGAAATTAGCCGGCTACGTCGTTCGGTATAAACTTCCTTTTTAAACATATGATAAAATTTTTCTGGTTGATTATTACATTTCAAATGAGTAAACATATTTTATGCTAAAATAAGGATTTGGGGCGGTAATTCAATATATAAATAAAAATTTGTGATTATTGTACGCCATAAAAAAAGAAGAACTTAAGGACAAATTCGGTATAAAAAGGTTTTCGAATTATTAAACGCTGAAAATCAGGTTTGCCCTAACCCAAAAGGACAACTGATTTTCAGCTACTTAGTGCCCGAAAGAAAACTTCAATAACTGCGTTATAACCATTTTGAAAAGTAACAAATTAGCTTTATCATTTTAATTGACAATTATTTATATATATTAATTTAGATAAATTATTGTGATGTTCCATGTGGAACATATATCTACTGCATGGTAGGGAAATCCAGGAATTTTATTTCCATTATAGGCTTCCCCCTTCTCCATCTTTCTCATAATCGAGCGACC
>JAWOEM010000466.1:0-9741 GCA_046482785.1 Salinivirgaceae bacterium | reverse complement strand
CAGGCTTAGCCTGACTCGGTTCGATTAAGTAAATCATTTCTTTTGGTCTCATTCTTCACCCAAATGAGTGATTTTCTAAATCGGGGTGTACTTTTTATGATACTGTAAAATGCACCGTGCTTCTTTTGGGGAGATATCTAAATATGTGAATATATAAAAATATTTTTAATTGTCCAAATGGACGACACTCTTTTGTTTTTTTTGTAATTTGTGGAGTAAATAATAGGTGTATGGTTAGGTTGTTGATTATCATAACTTTGTCGCTAGTTGTTTTTTCCATGTGCAGTGAGCCGTCAAGTAGCTTTGTTCCCAATGCCAGGCAGAAGGAGTGGTTGGCAAATAATGAGGTTGCCATTGGAATCTATCCATTTTATCCGCCTTATGCTTATTTGGAGGAGCGGAATCATATTGTCGGGTTATTTCCCGATTTGCAGGAGATTATTTCTGAAACTATCGGTTTGCAGTTCAAACAAGTTTTTTACCCTTCTTGGCATCACTATCTGGCTGCAGCCAAACGAGGCGAAATAGATATAATTAACCCAATTATTCCGACGCCTGATAGGCGGACTTATTTATTGTTTACCAAGACCATTGTCATGGATCCTCATGTGATTGTGGGGCAGGAGGGAGGTTATGTGCCCGAGACAGTGGAAGCGCTTGTTGAGCGTGAAGATATCGTTATTGCAACTGTTGAGGGGTATTTTATTGCCGGGTTTATTCAGGAGAGTTTTCCAAATCACCGTGTGGAGTACTATGCTGATGATCGCGAATGCATGCGTGCAGTACACATGGGTGATGCTGATGTGTTTATGACTCAAAAGTATACCGGTAATTTCTTCTTGAAACAATATCCTAATCTGGAAATTGTTTCTGATATTCCTTCCAGTACCATGCTTTCCATTGGAGTGCACGAAAGTCAGCCACAGCTGCATGAAATTATTTCAGGTGTAATTAACGGTATTTCCGACGACGATTTGGCGCAATTGATTAACAAATGGTCGTATCAGCATTTTTTGCCGGTTTACCAAAAGGCTGGTTTTTGGGTGGCTATTGGAATGGGTGCTATGGCAATTGTGCTATTGTTACTTGCTTGGAATAAGGTTCTTGCCATGAAAGTGCGGCAACGTACCGCAGAATTGCTTAGTGCAAAAGAAAAGGCCGAAGAGAGCGATCGTTTGAAAACAGCATTTGTTTCGAATATTTCCCACGAAATTCGCACTCCCCTTAATGCCATTAATGGGTACGCCGAATTGTTGGTTTTGCAATACCCCGACCCTAATGTTCAGCGGTTTTCATCAGAAATAATTGCAGGTAGTCATCGGTTAACCACCATTATTGAGGGAATTGTTCTGTTTGCACGATTAGAGCAAAGCCGAATTTTATTGCATGAGCAGGAGCGCAGACTTGCCGATTTAATTTCCGCAGCAGTGGTAAAGGTTGCCGAAATGTATCCTGCAAAGAAAAATAAGGTAACCATTAAAACTGAGTTTGAAAATGAGGAACAAACCATCAGCGTTGATCCGTATTATTTTCAGAAAATGTTGTTTTTTGTTGTCGATAATGCGCTAAAATTTACAGCCAAAGGAACAGTGACTGTTGGTTGGGTCTATAAGAATAAGAAAGTTGTAATTTTTGTAGAAGATACCGGAACAGGTATTTCTGCAGAGGTGTTGCCCGGTATTTTCGATAAGTTTTATAAGTATTCTACCTCTAAAGATCGGTTCTACCCGGGAACAGGAATTGGGCTTACTATATCGAAAAAATTGGCCAATATGTTGGGGTTCGATATGGACGTGCATTCTGAGATGGGTAAAGGATCGATATTTTATTTTATTCAGCGCCATGCTAGAAGGTAGCGTTGGACGTTTAGCGGTGCTTTGGGTTTGTTCCGATGTAATTTGACGCTTTTCAATACGTTCTTTTGCACTTTTAGCTTCCTTGATAATCCTTTAAATAGTTCGCTATTCGTAGTATTTTCAAGTTGTAAAAAAGCAAAATAGCTTCGTTTAAAACTGTTATTTTATTTCATTGCAAACTTTTGTTTATCAAATTATTGCAAAAAAAACGGGCGATGTAATTTCGCCCGCTTTTCTTTCAGTCTATGTAATGCTAATTTTGTGTTTTAATCCAGTTTACAAGACCTTTATTCTTGATTATTTCCATCAGCTTTTCTGGTAGTGGCGGGATGTCGAATTCTTTTTTACCAACTACAACCTTTCCTTTTTCTAAGTCGGCATCGATTTTATCGCCGGGCTGATACGCATCTACAATAGTTTTATTGACGATTAATAGCAGTCCCTGATTGATGCAGGAGCGGTAAAAGATGCGGTTGACCGATTTTACAATAACGGCTTTTACGCCTGCATGAGCCAATCCCACAGCTGGATGTTCGCGCGAGCTTCCGCAGCCGAAATTTTCTCCGGCTACAACAATGTCGTTTTCTGCAACATTCTTGGCAAAGTTCTCATCGAAACCGGTAAACAAGTGCTCCATTATGGCTTCCGGATCGGAGCTCATAATGTTGTATGTAAGGTTTCCGGCAAACATTTGGTCTGTGTTTAAATTGTCGGCATCGGCGTAGTTCCACACCCCATTGGTTTTGCGATTGTCGTCTGGTGCAATTTCAATGGTGTTGCCTTCTTCTTTTTTGTAGCCAAATGCCTCGTTGCCCGGAGTAACTCTCGGGTCGGTAATTTTCCCCGAAAGTGCGCTAAATGCCACCGTGGCCGGCGAAGCAAGGAAAATTTCGGCTTCTTTGTTGCCCATGCGGCCTTTAAAGTTTCTGTTGGCTGTAGAAATTACCCTGTACCCGTCGGCCGGTATGCCTTGGCCGGTGCCTAAGCACGGGCCGCAACTGGCTCCCAGAATATTGGCTCCCGATTCTATAAGGTCGGTAATTACTCCTTCTTTAATGGCTTGCAAATATATTTTTTTCGATGCCGGAGCCACAAGTAACTGAACGTCTTTGTGTACTTTTTTTCCTTTCAGAACTTTTGCTGCAATGCGTAAGTCTTCAATTCTTCCGTTTGTACATGTGCCAATAAGCGCTTGCTGTATGGGTTTGCCGGCAACTTCGGCTACCGCTTTTACATTGTCTACATTATGCGGAGCAGCCGTTAAAGGATAAAGCTCGCTCAGGTTAATGGTCATTTCCTGCGCGTATGTGGCGCCTTCATCGGCCCATACACTATTTTTCAAATCTCCGATGTATTCTTTTAACGTTTCATCGGGTGGAAAAACGGCATTTTTTGCTCCCATTTCTGATGCGAGGTTCGCAATTGTCATTCGGTCAGAAATAGATAGTGTTTTCACACCGTCGCCATGGTACTCGATACTCATGTAGTTTGCACCTGCGGAGCCTATCACGCCGATAATGTGTAACGACAAATCTTTTGCGTACACGCTTTCCGGCATTTCGCCGATTAGGGTAATTTTTATGGTGTCGGGAACACGAAACCATGTTTCGCCGCGTCGCCAGATGCCCGCCGCTTCGGTGCGGTCGATGCCTGCTGCCAGCGTGTTGAACGCACCTGCTGTGCAGGTATGGCTGTCGCTACCAACAATAATCATCCCCGGTTTGGCGTGGTCGGCCATAATCTGATGGCAAATTCCATCGCCTACATCGTGAAATTTCGAAACGTTCTGATCTTTGGCAAATTCGCGTATGGTTTGGTATTGTGTGGCTAATTTTGCGCTTGTTGGCGGTGCGTTATGGTCCAAAACCATTAAAAGTTGATCGGGGTTATGAACTTTTTCGCCCTCCATTTTATTGAATGTGCCTTTTATACTGGCGCTGTTGTCGTGTGTTAGTACAAGGTCGGGTTTCTTAAAAACGATACTGCCCGCTTGTGCACCCAGAATTTTTTCGACAAATGTTTGTGATTGCATAATAGTTAATGTTTAAAATAGTCCGCCTCGTTGATAAATTTCCATCTGTACATCGCTGAAAGGTGTAATTTGCCCTTTTGTGCCTTTGGATGTGTTTTCTATTTCTCCGGTTTCAAAACTCACTTTAATGGTGTCGCCGGTTTCAATGTTCAGCTCTTTTATGTTGTCGTAAGCGAGTATTGGCATGGCAGCATTAATGGCATTGCGCTCGTAAATGGCACCAAACGACTCTGCAATAATGGCTTGCACGCCAAGAGCTTTGAAGCAGTCTACGGCTTGTTGGCGTGAGCTTCCGCTTCCAAAGTTTTTGCCTGTAATGACAATGTCGCCGGGTTTCGACTGCGATGCGAATTTTTCGTATCCTTCAAGGTTATCGAAGGTGTATGGCCCCATTTCATCCAGGTCGGTTATCGACAGGTATCGATTATGAAAAATCATGTCTGTATCGATGTTGTCTTTTCCGATAAACCATACGCGACCTTCAATTTTCGTTTTGTTGTCTTGGGCTTTTTGTTCTTTTTGTGTAGTGGCTTGGGTTGCCGGGCCGCTTCCGCTTTCGAATAAGAGTGGTTCTTCCGGTATGTTTTCGGGTGTGGTAATGTATCCTGCTACAGCAGATGCAGCCACAACTGCCGGCGAGGCAAGGTAGACTTCGCCTTTGCCTTGTTTGCCCGGGAAATTTCGGTTTCCGGTGCTAATGGTAATTTCGCCCGGGCCATTTTGCCCAACTTGTCCGGCGGCACAGCCTGCACAACCGGCATTGGAGAGAAGGGCTCCGGCATTTTTAAAAATCCGCACCAATCCTTCTTCCAAAGCTTGCTCCCAAACTTCGTTTGTGGCAGGTACAATTTTTAGCACTACCCCCGGCGCTACTTGCCGGCCATTGAGAATGGCTGCTGTGGTGCGTAAGTCTTCTATGCGTCCGTTTGTGCAACTTCCAATAAATGCGGAGTCTATTTTTACTCTTTTTAGTCCGTTGATATTTGTGGTGTCGTGCGGAGCTCCCGGAAGCGATACTTTTGGTTCAAATTTGCTGATATCGATGCTAATTTCCTGATCGTAATGTGCGTCTGAGTCTGCCAAAACGGGTTCGATTTTCTTTCCGGCGCGTTGTTCGCTATAGTTTAAAATGGCTTCTGAAGGCGGAAACAGTAGTATAATTGCACCCATTTCTGTACCCATGGAAGCTATTGTAATGCGCTCGTCGAGTGTGAGTTCGTCAATAGCTTTGCCATAAAATTCGACCGAATAGCCTAACAGTTGGTTAGCTCCAAAGCGGTCGAGCAGGTTGAGAATAATATCTTTTGCCGATATGTTTTCGGGGCGGGCTCCTTCAAAATTTAATTTAATTGAATGCGGCGTTTTAAACCAAATAGAACCGTTTGCCCAGGCTGCGGCTATGTCTTTATCGCCCATGCCTTGTCCAAAAGCACCTACAGCCCCAAGAATATTGGCGTGTGAGTCGGTTGTAATGGCTGTGGTTCCCGAATAGGCCAATCCTTCGTGTATCATGGTGTGTGTTCCAATACCATTGTCAATATCGTACACTTTAATGCCGTATTCGCGTGCAAATTGGCGGCAAATATGCTGGTTGATGGCGTATTTTTGGTCAGACCCGGTTGGGTTGGTATCAAACGTGAAGAAAGTTTTCGTTGGGTCGTCGATACTTAATTGGTTGTCTCGGATGTTTTTCACCACGTTCGGGCCTCCAAAGTCACGTGCTGCCCGCACATCTATTTCAATGTCTACAATGTCTTCCGGTTTTACCACATCGCGATTGGAGTGGTTGGCCAGTATTTTCTCAATGATTGTCATTCCCATAGTTTTGTAATTTTGATTCGTTTTGCTTTTGAGCAAATATAATCAAATCCTTTGTTTCATAATATTTTATTGTGCTATTTCGATGTCCATTATTTTGTGGCACAATGGTTTCTTTGTGGGAGGAGTTTGTGATTGTTGAATTCGCAAGAACACAGCTGCTTTCACTATTATTTTGTGAGAATTTTGGGGTTCAAACGTGGTTTTCTTAGTTGTGGAATAGGGTGCTGTTTTGGGGGATTTTCACCACCGGAAACCGACAATTAGAATGTCATCGATTTGGTTTATGGGGTTTTGCATCCATTTTTCAATTTCTCGTTTTAGAATCTGGTATTGTTGATCCATAGGCAGCTGTTGTGTCTCTTTTAGGAGTTTTTTGAATTTTGGAGATCCATATTTTTTTTCTTTTTCGCCGCCAAACTGGTCGCGGTAGCCATCGGTAAATAAGTACACAGCATCGCCTTTTTCGAGTTTAAAGTACTTGTTTACAAAAGGTTTTTCTCTTTGGTATACGGCAATGGGTTGTTTGTCGGGCTTAAATTCAATTATTTCGTTGTTTCTGAAAATGAGCATAGGGTTGTTTGCTCCTGCATAGGTTAAGGTATTATTTGAGGTGTCGATATCGACAAATGCAATGTCCATTCCGTCGCGGGCTTCGCGTACATCGCCGGTTTGGTGGAGCGATTTTTTGATGCGTTTGCGGAGTTTTTCCAGCACCTGACTGGGCTCGGTTACTTCGGGTTGTCTGGCAATATCGTTTAAAAACGAAATTCCCAACATGCTCATAAGTGCTCCTGGCACCCCGTGTCCGGTACAATCGGCAACAGCTATTAATATGTGATGCCGAATTTTTTCGATCCAGTAAAAATCGCCGCTGACAATTTCTAACGGCTTATAAAAAATAAGGTGTTCGGGTAATATAAGTTTTAGGTCGTCTTTTAGCGGGAACAGTGCTGTTTGTATCCGTTCTGCGTACCTAATGCTATCAGTAATTTTTGTGTGACTTGCTTCTATTTGGTCTTTCTGCCATGAGACTTCGCTCATGAGTTGAGTGAGTTCCTCGTTTTTTTCTTCGATTTCAACTTTTTGCTCGGCTAAAAGTTGATTGGCTCGTTGTTTTTGTCTGCTGCTTCGAATCATTTGTATAATAAACAATGAAACCAGAATAAATGCAACGATAAACATGTTGCGTATGGCTTTTTGTTTTGCAAGCTCTTTTTGTTGTTCCAATTCTTTAATGCGTTCCCGTGCCTCGCGTGCTTGCATCTCTTTCTCGTGCCTGTACTGCATTTCAATGCGGATTATCTCTTTGGTATTGTCGGCATTAAGCAAGCTGTCGTTCATTTTATTGAATAGTTTCAGGTAGTTGTATGCCGATTGGTGTCTTACCAGACGGGCATTCGTCTGATGGAGTATTTCTGCGGCATCGCGAATAATTTCAACCTTTCCCAGATCTTTGGCTATGTCGAATGCATTTTGAGCGTATTGTGAAGCTTGTGTGCTGTTTCCTTTTTTCTGATGGTGCGATGCCATGCCAATGTAAGCCTTGGCTAGCTCTTGTTTTGCACCCAATTCTTTGGCTGTTTTCAATGCCCGGTTATGGTAGTGCAGTGCACTGTCGGGTTGGTGCATTTTGTCGTAAACCATTGCTTTTCCGTGGTAATTTTGCGTAAGAAGCAGGCGGTCTTTTATTTGCCTGATGTATTTTGATGCATCCATATAAAAGTGCAGTGCCGATGCCATGCTGTCTTGTTTGAGGTATAGTTCGCCAATATTGTTCAATGTGTTGGCAATATTGTGTTTGTCTTTGTTTTGCTTGCTTATTTCTATGCTTTTCAGCAAATAGCTAATGGTTTCGGTATAGTCGTTAAGCGTGTAGTAAACCACCGCTATGTTGTTGTAGGTTACCGCAATGGCTTGTTCGTGTTTTAGTTCTTCGGCTGTTTTTAGTGTAAGCAGATAGTTGTCAAGTGCTTTTATGTAATTTCCACGGTCGCCGTGTATGTTTGCTTTGTTGTTGTAGGTCGATAGTATGCCGAATGTATCGCGGGTTGCTTGTGCTATTTTTAGGGCTTTGTCGAAATAGTGAAGAGCCGAATCGAATTCGCCACGTCGTTTGAGGGTGGCTGCCAGCAGATTTAAAAGCGCTTTTTCGATTTCTAAATTTTGTATTTGTTTATTTACAATAAGACCTTCTTTAGCATTGCTTTCGGCTTGCTCCAAATTGCTCAGAAAATAGTAGGCCTTAGCTTTTTGGGTAATCGCGCTGAGTAATTTTTGATTGTTGTCGTTTTTATGCAGTTCGTATCGTTTTTGACTAATGATTAATCCACTGTCGTGCATATCGTTATTGTGGTAGGCGTCTGACAATTTTCCGTATGCTCTGTCTAACTGTCGTTTGTGGTTAGTTTTTGGTAGTATGTTTACTGCTTTGCGCAGATGCGGAATGGCCGAATCATAATTGTTTTTATCGGTATAGAAAGTCCCAATAATAATGTGGCCTTCTGAAATTCCTTCAGGAAAACTTGTTGCTATGGAGGACTTTATTGTTTGCTTGGCAATTTTTTTTGCTGTCTCCGGCTGTGCATTGAAGTACAAAACAGCCAATTCCTGTTTCATCGAAATGGTCGTCGTGTCGTTTTTTGCCCGTTGGTTTATGAGCGCTTGAAGGCTGTCAATGGCCTTTTGTTGGCCAAAGCCATTCAAAGCGAGTGCGATAGCGATAATTAATATGTATATGCGCCTCATTGTTTGGTTTGTTGGTTAGTGGTTTTGCTGATGGTTTTTCTTTGGTATTGAGCATAAGATACTTATATAATTTACAACTTCGTCGGAGGGGATTATCTCTCCTGAATGGCCTCTGCGTAAAACGCTAAACAGGGCTTCCGCCGATTTTAAATTGGCGAAAGCAATAAGCGCAGCAATGGGCCCAAATCCGCATACGCTGATGTTGTGTTTTTTAACGGTATTGATTACCGAAGCGTGGTTCTTCTTTTTGATAGCCTCAATTACCAGATCGTCTTTGGCTTGAGCGTTGGTTAAGCTTTCGAAATGGGTAAAGTCGGACGATGCAATGACAAGAATTTTTTTTCCGCTGGTTTTTTCAAATTGCACCAGTTTTTGAGCCACTTCTTGCGTATTTAGTGCGGTGGGGCGACCAATGGTAATGACTGAAATGTTTTTGATTTCGGGACGGTAATAACTAAGGTATGGAAGCATGACTTCGGCGGCATGTTCTTGCTTTTGTGCTGCCATGTCGTGCGGAAAAAGTTGGCTGTTCAGTAAATCGCGGTCTGTTTGGTAAGTAATACCCGGAATTTCCCATTTTAAATGACTGTCGATGCACACGTCGGGGCTATTCCCGGTGTGGCTTGGGCTAACAATTACAACAGTATCGAAGTGCTGTTTTTGAATGTGGTGAAAGAAATGTACGGCCTGATATCCGCAGTACACCAGCCCTGCATGAGGAACCACTCCGCCAAGTACTGTTAGCTCTGCATCTACAATGTGGGAGAGATTGTTGATTTCTCGTTTTTCGATGTATTCGATGAGCTTTTGTGTTTCTTTTGCTTCTGACGGGTAAAATTTGCCTGCAAATTGCGCTTTTCGGGTCGACATATCTATAAAATTAATGGTATTTCAGTATTGCAATTTAAACATTTCTTGCCATTTATACCAAGGGTTTTTACGCTATAACCGTTTCTTTCGATAATTGTTTGGTAACAATTCGGACAAATTGTATTGGCTTCTCCCCCTGTATTGCCGGCGTAGACGTAATTTAATAATTCCTTGGCTTTTGCTACAAAATGGTGAAGTTTTGTAGTTTCTGTGGCATCATGCGTATGCCTGTATCTCAGAAAATAGCGACTTACATGCAGGGGTGTGTTTTTTCCTGTATGTAGCGCAATCCATTTGCACATAGCTTCAAAATCGGCAATGGAATCGTTCGAGTCGGTAATTAGCAGGTGTGTAATTTCTAAGTGCGATTTTGAATCCGAAATTTGTTGTATTGCATTCAATACGGGTGTTAATGTA
>JAWOEM010000430.1:0-4184 GCA_046482785.1 Salinivirgaceae bacterium | reverse complement strand
GAATATCGTATTCCTGTGCGATGGAGCGAATCGCTTCTTCAAATTCGCGTACTTGTTTCAGCGGTTGGCGCTTTTTAAGTTTTTTCCATAGAGGTGTGGCATTTTCAGCAAGCCGGGTTTGTATTTCTTTTAAGATGTCTGTGTTTTGTTCTTCGAAACTATATTTAAAGCCAACGTGTTCAGGACTTATTTGTACAATGGTTTTTTGAATAATATGTTCAGATATTTTCGAAATTAGTTGTGATTTGGTAATGGGTAAAATTACAACATCTGCTATAATCTTCGATAGCTGTTGTGTTTTAACTATGCGTTCATCTTCACCGTAAATAGCCAGTATGGGAATATCCTTGGTTATGTCGGAATTTTTGATGGCTTGTGCCGATTTTAAGTTGTTATTTTGGTCTAAAACCAGATCAATAATAATAAGTTCGGGTAAAAATTCGTGCGCAAATGCAAATGCCTGTTCGCCCGATTCTGCTGTAAAGGTAATCAGGTTTGTTTCGCTTAGTAGTCCCTGTATCAGTTGGCTCTGATTATTATCGTTTTCTATTATAAGTACTTTTTCCTTATTGAATAAGCTAGGTTTTGTTCTTGGTTTTTTATACGAGCTTGTTTGGTGTTCGCTTATTTTTATCTTATTTAGTGTAACTGTAAACGAGCTTCCTTTACCCAGCTCCGATTGAACGGTGAGCGTTCCGTTTAGCAGCTCGGTTAGTTTTTTGGCAATGGCCAGTCCCATGCCGGCTCCTTCAAATTTGCGGGAATCGCTATTATCAATTTGTCTGAATGTTTCAGTAATGTGTTCAATTTTGTGCGAATCAATACCGATTCCAGTATCTGTAACCGTAAAAATAAGGTCGGTGGTATCATCTGTTGTGTTTTTTGCTCCTATGCGCAGGTGTATAAATCCTTCTTGCGTAAATTTAAGCGCATTGGTAATCAAATTCTGTAAAATTTGTCGAAGTCTTGGCTGATCGGTTTTTACAATCGTTGGAACACCCTTATTAACTTGTACACCTACACTTACTTTTTTATGTTTCACGCCTTTCTCAAGAAGGTAGCTCATATCGTTGGCCAGAGTTAATATACTTGTAGGTGTTATGTTCAGCGACATTTTGCCCGATTCCAGACGCGATAAATCCAGTATATCGTTAATTATTTGTAGCAGGTTTTTGCCGCTGGTCGCAATTGCATTCAGGTAGTTTTGTTCTTTTTCGTTGGTGAGTGTTTTGGCCAGTATTTCGGTAAAGCCCAAAATGGTATTCATGGGCGTTCGTATTTCATGACTAATATTGGTTAGGAATGCACTTTTTGCCTTGTTGGCCTCTTCGGCACTCTTTTTTGCTGTTACCAGTTCATTTGTGTACAGCTTTCGCTGAATAGCTATAGATGTCTGGTATACAAGTGCCTGAATAAATTCTTTTTCTCTGTAGTTTATCGGTGTACGCATTAGAATGTTTATGGCAGCATATAATCGGTTGTTTTGAGTTACACCAATGGAGTACGTTTCTACTGTACCAAGTTTTTGATTAATGGTTGTCAGCTCTTCTTTGTCGAAGTATGGCGACAGAAATTCGACCAAATCGCCGCCCTGTTCAAGATAACCGTTCATGTATTTTTCCATCCGATCGGTCGGTAACTTATACTTATTTTCTAACGGATTTTTATGAATAATACTGTCAAATAGGGGCAGTGCTTTATTTGAAGAGTCGAATAAGTCGATGGGATGCAAATAACCATTCTTGTACTCGTGCACCACAACTATGGCATTTTCCAACACTTCGCTAAGGCTTTTGCCTGTATATTTGAATATGTTTTCCAGTTTTTGGAACGAAATAAGCTTTGTTGCACTGTTGCTCAGGTAGTTGAGCTGATTAATTAGCTTCGATTGTTCCTTTTCGGCCTGTTTGCGGTTACTGATATCGTGAGCTACCGATAGTACAACCTTCTTTCCTTGGTAATCGATAATTACTGCTTGAATACTAACCGGTATTCGTTTCCCCGATTTTGTGATGTGTACATCTTCGAAGTAGGTTTTTCCGGTGGTATTTAAAATACTCATGATATTTTTGTAATCTTCCGAATTTCCCAGTGGCTCGCTAATGTCCATGGGAGCCATTTGAAGGAGTTCCTGCTTTGTGTATTCTAACTTATCAACTGCTTTTTGATTGACATCGATAAACTTTCCATTCTGTTCATGTATAAAAATACTGTCGGGAACATTATCGGCCATGGTACGAAAACGGTTTTCGCTTTCGATTAGTTTCTTTTTTTCCTGAATGCGTTCTGTTATGTTTCTGCCCGAAGCCAATACCGCCATTTTGCCTTTGTATTCAATTAAACTTGCGTTAATTTCCACAGGAATAATTGTTCCGCTTTTCGCTATCATTTCCATACTTACAACTCCTTGTTTATTAGCCGGAAGTTGTTTCATTTTGTTTTGAAATATCGTTTTTTCATTGGAGTTTAATAAGTCTGAAGCAGCAATTTTTTTTATTTCTCCACGCGTGTAACCCGTTAGATCTAAAAGAGCCTGATTGCAATCAATAAAGTTGCCGTCTAAGTCGTGAATATAAAGAGCATCTTTTGTATTGTTTACGATGTTTCGATACCTTTTTTCATTTTCTATAAGCCTTTGTTCGGCCTCTTTTTGTTTCGTAATATCAGAAAAAGCGCCGAACGTGCCAATAAACGCTCCTTTTTCGAAGTACGGAGCCGCAATAACTTGTATGTGTTTAATAGTGCCTTTGGGCGTTTTTATTACTGCTTGGTATTGCGATTTTTTATTTTCTTTTCGCTCAGTAGTATAGCAGCTAAGCCGTTCGAATTCTTCTTTGCTTGTAAAGTCCGAAAGAGAACGCCCTACAAGTGTTCCTGAAGGCACTTCAAATATTTTTTCAGCCGTATGATTACAAAATGTAAAAACTTCTTTTTCATTGGTTATGCCGATGCCTTCTCCAATGTTTTCTATTAATTTCTGATACTGTTCCCGACTTTCATTAAGTGCGGCCTCGCGCTCTTTGCGCTCGGTTACATCTCTAATAATGCCTATGGCGTGCCATTGCTCTTTAATGAGAACCGATGCCACCGATAGTTCGGCTAAAAAGGTGGTACCGTCTTTTCGTATGGCCGGCATTTCGTATGTGCTATCGATTACTTTGCCAACGCCTGTTTTCGAAAAAGGAATCAAACCTTTGTGAGCAAGTTTTTTCAGGTCGTTAGGTGCCAGCAGGTTGTGTAAGTCTTTCCCATACACTTCCTCTTTGGTATACCCAAACATTTTTGCGGCCTCTAAATTCCAAAAGCGAATAAGTCCTTTGTGATCGATGGTAATAATACTGTCCTTGGCCGCTTGTGTCAATTTCGAGAATAGTGCTTCGTTTTCTTTTACAGCCAGTTGCGATTTTTTTAGTTTGCTGATATCTGTTAAGGTGTGGATAACGGCCTGCCGTTCGTTTGTCCATGGAATAATTTTCTCAGATACGTACAGCCATTTGTTCTCTTTTTCACTAAATTCTTCTCTGCCGGGAAGCCAGCCATGTTCGCTGTTGAGTAATTCATCTTGTTTGCAAAACGGACATTTTTGGTTCAGCGAATGGATGGCCTTGTGGCATGGTTCGGTCATAATTTTTGGAAAGGCGCGCTGCATGGGTTTATTGGCAAACAACACCTCGTTTGTTTCCGGATCGGAAATATATACTCTGCTTTCAATGCTGTCTAGAACTGTTGTAATTTGTTTTTGTGAATGGGTTAAAACCTCATTTGCCTTTTTGTGTAACGAAATATCCTGTCCAACAAAAATATATATTGGTTCGCCTTCCTCATGTTCAAGTTTTGATATACGTATTTCCAGTTCTATGCTTCGGTTTGTGGCTGTTTGTGCTTTCCAGAAATGTTTTTTATTTAATTGTTTCGGATCGTCGGGCAGTGTAGTGAAAAAACTTCGGTCTATTTCCGGAAAAAGAAAGTGGGGGTTCTTTTCGTTTGTATAATTTGCATTGTATCCCAAAAGTTCTGTAGCACCTCTATTCCAAAACGTTATTTTTCCATGTTGCATCGCAAAAATGCATTCTTGAACATTCTCTATAATTGCGGCTCGGAATGAGGCCTGTTCTCGCAGTTCCGATTCTTTTGTCTGATCTAATGCCGATACGCGAATATAGCGCTCGGTAGTTTCAATTGCC
>JAWOEM010000243.1:0-2789 GCA_046482785.1 Salinivirgaceae bacterium | reverse complement strand
TGATTATCACGTAATTTTATACGCTTCAGACGTTCCAATTGATAGGCTTCTTTACGATTTGAAACTTGATAATATGCAAGAATTTAAGTGGAAAACAACGTTTTACGATTAAAAAGCGTCCGTCAAGAAAGTCCAAATCTAACAATTTTATAACAGATGGCTCATCGAATCACAAAAACAAAAACCTTACGAATGTAAACTATTTCCTTATCAAAATTAACGAAAAGAATAACAGAAATTTACCAAAGCAGAATTGCCTTGTAAATTGCTCAATTAATATCACGAAAGTGAGTTTGCAAATTTGAACAATCTACTGCCAGATAATATTTTCGGGTTTCCACTTGTCTTTGGGTACGTCTTCGCCTGTGGGATAACCAATGGGAATAACATTTAAGGGTACATGCTTCTCGGGCAAATTGAGCTCCTTTATAACCGCTTTTGTTCTGTCGTCGTATGGGTACGAAGCAGTCCAAACTGCTCCCAAACCAATGCTTTCTACGGCAAGCAAAATATTTTCCGTTGCTGCGGAACAGTCTTGCACCCAATAGCCTTTTTCTTTTAAATTTCCGGCCTTCTCCATATCACCACATACAACAATAGCAGCTTGTGCCTGAAACAACATCTTAGCATAAGGCAACTTTTCTCCTAAAGAATCTAACGTTGCCCGTTCCGTTACAACATAAAATACCCATGGCTGCCTGTTTACCGCCGTTGGGGCTGCCATACCTGCACGTAAAATGGTCTCAATCTGCTGTTTAGAAACCGGTTGATCGGTAAAATGCCGTACGCTCTTGCGGCTATGTATAACATCTAATGCTTCATTTCCATATTTCTGACTATAATCAGGAACAAAGGGTTTACCATCGATTTGATCTAACGATTCGCCCACCTTGGCTAAAAAGCTGCCCGTTTCATAATAGTTCCCTCCCCCATAGATCAGCGGATTCAACAAATCTACATTTACACGTCCATCTGTATTTAAAATTGCCTTATCGGCTTTTACATCGATAACTTTCCCAATAAACTGCCTGTGCGAACCAAGATCGTGAAACGCCGTAACTTCACACTCAATAACAATTGGGAATTCTTTTACGTATGGAGCATTTACAAACTCACCTTTCACAGGTGTCAACCCGGTTTCTATAAACTTATTGACATCTTTGCCCGAAAATCGACCTGCATAATCCACATACTTGGCCAATTCGGCGGAGGGTATATTCACGGTAAACGATTTTGTTTCTGTTACATTATGGTAAGAGTAAGTAGCAGGGCGCATAGAAACTGCAATACTAAGCGGATCGGAATTGCATATTCCTGCCCATGCAGCAGTCATAATATTGGGTTTGCCAGCTTTATCGTAAGAGCCTATCACAAAAGCAGGTTTGGGGTAAACCTCACTCCGAACTCCCATCGATTTCTTTTCAAATGGCAGCGCCGCACTATCAGATGATACCGACTGAACTCGGTCAGTTATCTCCGATGATGTCGATACTGGTTTATTTGAACTGTCATCGTTGTTGGCCAATTGAATAACCAACACCAATATGGCGGCGGCAAGAATAATATTTAAAATTTTACTTTTTTGCATGATTTTATGTTTTTTTATGATTCAATATTTCCGGATTTTTTATAAGATATAGTATCCAGTGCGCACCCTGTAGGGCACACTGAACACCAAGGTTTTGTAAAAAAAAGTGACAACAAAATAACGATTAAACCAAAGATGATTAGCCCGTAGCCAATTACACGAAAAGAAAAGAACATGAAAGGTTCGGCATAAGATAACTCCGGAGCAAAGCCCAACAATAAAGCACCTGCAATAAATGTCAAGTATAACTCCCTTACGGAAAACCCCTTGAAGCGTGTTGGCAGCAATCTTTTTTTGAATGGCGTAAAGCGGTTTGTCAACTCTTGCAGTGCCCCCATTGGGCAGAGATAGTTACAATAAAATTTCCGTTTGCCAAGAATGGAGATGGACAGGGCTAAAATAAACATTACGGTTACTTGCCAATTGACTCTCCAACCAAAACCATCCTTCAGCCATCCGTTTAGCAACTGAACAGATAGTGCATTATTGAGGATTAACCCCATAATAATCAACACCAAAAACTGATAAATAGTGCGGTATTTGGCTGTTCCCTTTTTGTAAGCCATTATCAACGACAAAAACATTAAACTCAGAAATAGTGCATCTTTTATGGTTGTCCAAAATTTTGTTTCCACAATAACCGCTGCATCAGACTTTACAACCGAAGATGCCGTATGCCTGATGCCTGCAATTACAGCCTTACTCGTATGAGTGGCCCCCGATATGGCATCAACCTGATATTCAACGGCATCCGCTAACTTAATGCCTTGCCACTTGCCAATAAATTCATTGCCATAAATGGCTTCGATGTAGTCACTGGTTTCATTATTAGGCAGTAATACCACTTTGGTAATCGTTAACCGATTATCGACACCTATGAGCAAAGGAACCCTACCACCGTAGCCATACTTCTGCGAATAATCAGACGAAAGAAGAACTGCTCCTTTTTTGTTGCCTTTATCATCGTAAACATCAAAAGCACCGTGTCTGCTGCGGGAAAAATTCGTTGCTGTAGGATAAATTTCCCGTATATCGGCTAGCTCCACGGCAATTTCGGCCTCATTTTTATGAACCAAAACATCTCTAGCGCTTCTGTAAGCTATAGCCACGAAAATAAGTATAATCCCCGTATATTGTTCTACAGTTGATCCAATTTGTCGTTTGTTCATTTTATTTTAATTGATAAATGTTCTGTTAAGTT
>JAWOEM010000241.1:0-2995 GCA_046482785.1 Salinivirgaceae bacterium | reverse complement strand
CATTCAGGATTGGACGTAAAGTCCATATCGCTAAACGATTCGTTTAGTTGGCCGTGTGACCATTGACAAGAAAAAAGAAATACAGTTATGAGTAGTAAGGTTGATGTTCGCATCTTTTTATAATTTTGTACCGGTGTGTATCGATTAAATAATTCGTTGTGTTGCTTTTCGGGTTAAAAGTACTGTTTTTTTCAGGAAACGAAAATTCAAAATACAAATCAGATAAATTATAACCTTATGAATATTGCAGTTGTTGGAGCTACCGGGCTTGTGGGGCGTAAAATGTTGACTTTGTTGGATGAGTTTAAAATCCCTGTCGATAAGCTTATTCCGGTAGCGTCGGCCAAATCGGCCGGACAAAAAATACAGTTTCGGGGTGTCGACTATACCGTAGTGGAAATTGCTACCGCTCTGGCACTAAAGCCCGATTTGGCGCTATTTAGTGCCGGTGGTGAATTGTCGAAAGAATGGGCACCAAAGTTTGCCGCTGCCGGATGTCGGGTAATCGATAATAGTAGTGCCTGGCGTATGAATAGCGACGTAAAACTTATTGTGCCTGAGGTGAATATCGGCGAGCTAACGGCTTCTGATATGATTATAGCTAACCCCAATTGCAGCACCATTCAACTGGTAGTAGCATTGGCTCCGCTGCATCGGAAATATACAATGAAACGTTTGGTAATATCTACTTACCAATCAATAACAGGCACCGGAAAAGAGGCTGTGGAACAAATGGAGGCTGAGCGCGCGGGAAGGACAGCCAAAATGGTGTATCCACACCCAATCGATAAAAATTGTTTGCCACAATGCGACGTATTTCTCGAAAACGCCTACACCAAAGAGGAGATGAAGTTAGTGCACGAAACCCGTAAAATCCTCAGCGATGCGACCATAGGTATTACCGCCACAGCGGTGCGCATTCCTGTTACCGGCGGGCATTCAGAATCGGTAAATGTTACATTCGAGCACGATTTCGATTTGCAGGAAGTGCGCCGACTGATTGAAACTTCGCCAGGGCTTGTGCTTACCGACAATCCGGCGGCAAACAGTTACCCCATGCCTTTGCATAGTGCTGAGCGCAACGAGGTGTTTGTGGGGCGATTACGAAGAGATGAATCGTGGCCTAATACGTTAAATATGTGGATTGTAGCCGATAATTTGCGAAAGGGAGCAGCGACCAATGCCGTGCAAATTGCCGATTACATTATTCGTAAGTTTTTTTAGTACCTTATCTGTGCAAGGTTTCTACAATATTTAATTTTATTTGAATTTTGGGTATAAAAAAATAGCGCCGTTGCATTTTTTGTGCACGGCGCTATTCTATGTCATAAAGAGTTGTAAAACACTAACCTTTTTCCAACTCAAAAAAGCGAATCAGTTCGAGCAATTGGTCGGCCTGTGAAGTTAGTTCCTCGGCGCTGCTTGAAAGCTCTTCGCTCGACGAGGCATTTTGTTGGGCAACGTTATTCAGTTGTTGAATTGCATTATTCACCTGCCCAATGCCTTCGCTTTGTTCTTGACTTGCAGCTGTGATTTCTTTTACTAGGTCAGCTGTTTTTCTAATTTCAGGCATCATTTCCATCAGGGCTTTTTCCGATGTCTCGGTGAGTTGCAAGCTTTCCGATGATAGTCCAACAATTTCATCGGCTGCTTCTTTACTTTTTTCGGCAAGCTTGCGCACCTCGCCGGCCACTACAGCAAATCCTTTTCCGTGTTCTCCGGCACGAGCGGCTTCTACAGCTGCATTCAATGCTAAAATATTTGTTTGAGCTGCAATGTCGTTAATTACCGTAATTTTTTCGGCAATTCGTTGCATTGCATCTAAGCTGCGCCTACTCGATTTTGCCAACTCTTCCATGCTCTCGGTAGATTGGGTCGATATTTTCTCCGATTCCATTGCATTGTCTGCGCTTTGCTGAATATTCGATGAAACCTGTTCTATGGTTGAAGAAATTTCCTCAATACTCGATGCTTGCTCGTTGGCTCCCTGAGCAATCGATTGTGAGCCACTGCTAATTTGCATGCTTGCCGATGATATTTGGTTTGCTCCGCTATCGATGGACATGACAATTTCTTTTAGCTGCTTCACCATCTCTTTCATGCTTGCAGATAGTTTCCCTACTTCGTCGTTGTTCGAAACACTGAACTCATCGGTTAATTTGCCCTGGGCAATTTTATCGGCTGCGCTGCTGAGCACCACAATTGGCTGAGCCAAGCGTCGTCCGAGAATAAGTGCGGCAAAAAACGAAATAATCAATAGTATGGTCAGTGTAGAAATGAGCCAAAATAACAAGTTTTGGTACGCTTGTTTATTTTTGTCGATGTAGCCCTGCAAAGTAGTTTCGATGTCGTCTACATAATTCCCCGTACCCACAATCCAATCGAACGGTGCAAAATACAAGCTGTAGCTTCTTTTTGGCAATGGTTTGTCGGAGCCGGCTTTGGGGAACCAATAATCGGTGTAACCACCGCCCGATTTTCCCGCTGCGATGATTTCTTTTATCAGAAACGTGCCGTTTACATCTTTAAGGTTCATTCGGTTTGTGCCTTCCGAATCGCCACCCAGTAATACCACATTTGTGCCGTCTGATTTGTCTGCCCAAAAGTAGCCTTCGGTGCCATAGCGTAATTCACGTAGAATGTTTGCTCCCAAAGTTTTTGCGCTGTCTTTTGAAATTTGCCCTTCAATAGCTAAATTATTTATTTGCTTCAACATTGAAACGGCTGTTTCGACCTCCGATCTAATCATATTGTCGTAGTCGGTGTAAAGCAATTCTGATAGTTGCTTCAGGTCTTTTTCGTTTTTGTTTGAAGTGAGCACCCCAATAATAATACCTGAAACAACTGCCACAAATGTTGCACTAATGAGTGCAAGCATAATAATTTTGTTGGTTATTTTATTCATATGTAGTGGTATTTAGTATCAGTAACCTACAGTGGTTGTAGCTAAAATAACCATAAAGCATTATTGTAGTGATGAGTAAATGACTGGGTT
>JAWOEM010000333.1:0-14832 GCA_046482785.1 Salinivirgaceae bacterium | reverse complement strand
GGATTTGCCACTACAAACAATGGTTTTTACATCACCGACGAAACAGGAAAACTACTTCACCATCTTAATACTAAATCTCAACTTCTTACAGATGCTGTTTACGACTTTACATGCACACACGATGGCACGGTTTGGCTTGCACAGGACATGGGATTGAGCATTATTGAAACAGGCTTGCCTACAACTCACTTCGATCATACTCAAGGAATAAAGGGGGCTGTTGCCGACATTGCAGATTTCAACGACCGACTATACGTAGCAACGGGTTTCGGACTATTTCAGTTAGACTACACGGCACGCTATCACAATCAAAAATTCACACGCGTGAAAAACATCAAGCAGCAAGCCTGGAGTTTACTAAAAACTACAATAAACAAGCAGGAACATCTATTTTTATCGGCCGCCGATGGAATTTACGAAATTACAGGCCATTCGGGAGAAAAAGTATTCAACAATTCAGACACATATATTCTGTACGCACATCCCGAAAGGGAAAATTATATTTTTGCAGGCACTAGTAACGGCCTTGTACTATTAAAACACCAAAATAACCATTGGGTGCAGGTTCATAAATTCGGAGATATTAAGCACCAAGTGAGGGATTTGGAAACAGACAATGCCGGCAATATTTGGATAGCTGAAAACTACCGGGGGTTTATTAAGTTGACAAAAGAAGAAATAGACAACCTGATTGACTTTCAAATAGCACCGTCACTCACACTCCTTGACACAGCAAATGGCCTTGGCACATTACGCGATATTCAACTTTACAAAAAGAAAGACAAATTAATTTTCGTTGCCTTACCAAACTTGTACCGTTACGAGAAATCTACAAACAGGTTCGATCTGATTTCGGAAAAGACAATCAAAATACTCAAACAAACAAAAAACAGTAGCACCCTCCACATCGAAAAAAACACCATCTATTTTACAAAAAACAACAAACTAATTATTGATTCCACAACATTAAACCGGCTACCATACAATGTAACAAATGCAACCTTAATGAAGGGTGACGACATATGGATAGGAACAGAAAACGGAATTTACCATTATGATAAAACAATTACAGCTGCTGCCGGGAAACATTTCGATATTTTACCCCATAAGTACAAAACCGGCAACAATAAATGGCAAATCATTCAAAACACGAACAAAGCAACAAAAAAAACGCTGCCTTACACCGACAACACAATTTCGGTTACCGTCGGAATACCGTATTACTTTAACCACACAGCAAACCAAGTAAGCTTTTATTTGGAAGGCTTTGATGAGCAATACGAACCGTGGCATCGGCAATTTCAGAAAACATACACCAATCTGTCGCCGGGTAATTATTCCTTATACGTGCGTGCGAAGAACAGTTTTGATAACATTGTTTCGAAAAAAATAATAACGATTTCCATTAAACCTCCACTTTATAGAAAACCCCTTGCCTACTTCAGCTATGCAATTATTTGGATGCTAATTATGATATTGGCCATTCGGTACAGAACAAATAAATTGCGTAAAACAAGAAATAAGCTCGAATCGCTCGTAAATGAGCGCACACAGCAATTACTCGACAAGAATGAGGAGGTAATGCAAGTAGCCAATATTTTAAAAGAAAACAATCAAAAGCTGAAACAGCTAAGCATTGTAGCCGAGAAAGCAGGCAATGCGGTTTCCATTTTCGACAAAAATGGAGAGCTGACATGGTGCAATGCAGCATTTGAAACATTATATGGATATACAATGGAAGAATACAAAAAAGAACGAGGTTCGACCATATTAAAAAACAGCGAATATCCACACATCCGGAAGGCATACGAGACATGTAAACACGAAAAAAAATCGATTCAATATGAATATTTCACACTATCAAAAAAACACATCGGACTTTGGATTCATACTACATTAACCCCTGTGTTTGATCACAATAATTCTCCAGATCAGTACATAGCCATCGACACCAATATAACGCAACTTAAAAATGCAGAGGAAGAAGTTCGTTTTCAAAAAGAGGAACTGGAACGAAAAAGCAAAGAACTGGCAGATAAAAACCAAGAATTGCAAAAACTATCAATCATTGCTCGCGAAACCGACAATGCGGTACTTTTAACCGACAAGGAAGGCCAAATACTATGGCTCAACGAAGGGTTTACACGGCTATATGGCTTTACACTTGCCGATTTTAAAAGCGAAGGCGAAAGTGTTTTTACAATAAGTTCGAACCGAAAAATAAAAGATTATATCCGGAATTGGCCTACAAAAAACAGCTCCATTACATACGAATCGCAAAATCAAACACGGAGTGGTCAGAAAATTTGGGCACAAACAACATTAACGCCCATAAAATCGACCGATGGAGAAATAAAACAAATAATTGCCATCGACTCCGACATAACAGCAATAAAAAGTGCCGAAACGCAAATTGAAAAACAACGCGATCAGCTCAAACAACTGAACGCTACAAAAGACAAATTTTTCAGCATAATAGGTCACGATTTACGAAGCCCTTTTGGCAACTTCGTGAATATGACAAACATAATTATGCAAAACATTTCTACAGCAGATCCACAAACGCTATTTAGTTATGTAAGTAAGCTCCACAGAAGTGCACAAAACTCCTACAACCTTCTTGAGAACCTACTCGACTGGGCCAGGCATCAGCAAGGCCGAATAAAATTTTACCCCGATTTTATCGACGTAACCTCGATAGTTGAAGAAATGACCGAAATACTATTGCCGCTGGCAGAACGAAAAAAAATTGATGTTGAACTCATTTACGACGAGCCTATCTACGCCTATTTTGATGAGCACATGATAAAAACAGTTATTCGCAACCTGCTGTTTAATGCACTAAAATTTACTCCGGCTAAAGGGAGCATTACAATCTATTTCGAAAAAACAGATTCTATGATTAACACACACATTAAAGATACCGGAGTAGGAATTAAGAAAGAAGATCAGGAGAAACTTTTCAGACCCGACACTCACTTTTCTACAATTGGTACAGATAAAGAAAGAGGAACAGGTTTAGGCCTGATGCTGAGTAAAGATTTTGTGGAAATGAATAATGGAACAATCTCAGTACAAAGTGAGCCGGGCAAAGGAAGTGTGTTTACAATTAGTCTTCCAAAAACAACTGAGGAGTGAACAAATTTTTGTGGCACAAACAACGATGAGACTCCAACTATAAAATGGTAACAACATAATTACTTACAGTCAATTTTATGAAAGTTGACAAAAGAGTTGCACGCATGTTTTACACCCGTAGAAATACCTATTTGAATATTCGTAAAAAAAGGCTACTTTCGCTCGGTAAAGATTGGATAAAACTCACATGGGCAAGGGAAAAGTAGGTCAAATAATTCAACACGATGAGCTTGTTACACTTACCAATAAAGTGGTAAGCAGGTACGTGTACAAGGGTGCTATACCTCGGCGCGACAGCGAAGACGTTGCCATGTCTATTGTAGAGAAATTTCTAACCGCCGAAAAGAAAATTAACGAATCGTTCAAAGGAAATTCGAAAACCACCACTTACTGCATAGCCATACTTAACCGCATGTGTTGCGAAATAATACGTAAAGACTTTAAGCGATGGAAAGAGGTTAGTGAGCTTGAGCCCACAAACGAACGTAACGAAGCAACAAACAGCTACGAAGCAGAAAAAAAATCCATTATCAATTCCGAAATTGCACGTTTTAAACGAATTATTGAATTTACAGATAAAGAACAGTATAAGCTTCTGTTATATCTGAAATTTATATATAGCATAAATATCACCAAAGAAGACGCTAAAAACTATGCACATGAGAGCGCCGACGATGTACATGCTGAGTTATTCGCAAACAAGGATGAGCCACTGGGGACAAAGTACAGCATTCTAGCAACCTTTACCAACAAATACGAAGGTTCATCGGTATCCGGCGATGCCATTCGCATGTGGCTCAACAAACACACCACCTCAATTATCAACCGCCTGAACCAAAACGGAGCCAGCCGATACGACAAAGAAGCAATAGGGCTTTTGCTTGAGCTGATGTAAAACAGCTATAGACATTAGTGTCATGTCAAGCATAATCTTACGGGCCAAGTATTGATCTTTTCATTTTTATCTGCGTTAAAAAGTGCTTACAGAACGCTGCTATACGCACATTTTTTGTCTTGCTAAAAACGAAAACATCTTCAACTTACCCGTAATTTCCCACTTGACATAACACTAGTGTCGTGTCAATGCTCAAATGACGTATAAGTCGCCGTTATTTTCCGAGTTTTGCACAGCAGTAAAAAGTAAGCATAGCCATAGCTACGTGAATCTTTTTAATGCAAAGCAAAACTGTAAAAGAACAAGACTTGGTGCGTTATTTGGGTGTTCACATGACACTAGTACAAAAAAAACATTAAACGGCTTTTCTCTCGTTTAATCACTTACCCCATTAACAAATGCACCCGAGATTTTCTCATGAAAAAATAGAAACCTTAAAAGACCTGCCATTCCATACAATCTACCAAAGCCAACAAAAGAATTAACAAAAAATTAAGAATAATCTTTTCAATAACTTAGTTTAATATCAACGAATGTTTTGCAGTCTTACAAAAGAGACAAACAGCTAACCATTTTAACATGAACAACCTAATCCAAAAGCAGTTAACACATGTAAAACTTAAGACTTATGTTAAAGAAAAACTATTAACAACAAAAGCGGCATTTAATTTGCAGCCAAAACATTTTTAAAACGAACACAAATGATCGACAACCATTTAACTCCGGAACAGATAGCTCAAACTGCCGACATGCAAATGTCCGGCACCTATCAGAAGCTTCCTAAAAGTGTCAAGCGGCATCTTGCGGAGTGCGATCTTTGTGCCTCAGAAGTTTTAGACGTTATCGAAATTGCAAGTACTGAAACCGCTAAACCAAAAACTAAACCACTAAGAAAACTTTCAATTGCTATAAGCCTGGCCGCAGCAGTTTTACTATTCATAACATTCATTCTTTTTCCATTAAAAGAAGAGTCGAAAATAATAAACAGCGATAGTCAATTTAAAATAGCCGAAAACGACTTACAAACAAAAGAGAAACAAAACAAAGATGTAAAACCTGAGGAAAAATCGGGAAAAAGCGAAAAAAAGAACCAACCCAAGAAAAGAAAATCTCACCCCAAAGGTACAAATACACATACCGAACAAACTCAAGACGCAAAGGTACTTTACGCTTCTTACGAACCAAACCCTCAACTGGAAGCACTGGTGGAGAGAACACGTGGGCATCTGCGTAGCTCAACCATTTCTTCGTTCCCATTAGAAATAAAATATCCTGAACAAAGAAATCTCAAAATCCCCATCCCCAGTAATTATAGTATGATTGTGGAAATATACACCAATAAGGGTGAGCTAGTTAGTGAAAAAACACTCACAGATTCGCTCTTTACACTTCCAAAACTAAAAGATGGGTTATTTTACTGGAAGCTCATAAACGAAGATTTCGACCTGCTATTTGTAGGGAAAATAAAATCGGGGACACCCGAAAAATAATCGATCGTTTTACACAACCACACACGCAAAGCAACAACGCAGGTTGTTGCTTTTTTCATTATAAAGCTGCCAACACACTGCACTCAGCACCTTTCAGAATGACATTATAATTTCAAGCAACAATATTGGTATTAAAAGACGATAAGATATTCATCATAACATCAAAAAACATCTTTTCTGCCAAAAACATCAAAAAAAAATTTCAATCGCAAGGGAAGCTGCAACGAATGTATCACGAACCTAACAATTAAACACAAACGTTATGAAGAAAATTATCACATTTATTTCACTAATTGCACTGCTACTGCCGTTCATAAATCAGGCAAATGCGCAATTACTCAGAAGTTACAAAAATGAAGATGTTTTAGTGCGGTACTACCAGTTACCTACTGATAATATTTACGCACGAAAAGCCAATTTCGAACTAATTGAAAGCCAAGAGAAGGCACGTGAAATGGTTGATAAAGCAGGGAAATTCCTTGGAGACAAACTCGGAGACAAAGGTGGCAAACTTGTATCAGGCACTACAGCTGTGGGCAAAAACCTTTTAAAAGACGAAACACAAGAAGCGTTCACTATTGACCTTTTCCCGGATGTCTTTTATCATACAGATGAGGACATAGGCGTAAATGTATATTTTAGCCGCGGATTCTCTCCAATGGCAAACAAAAGTGGCGACAAGTGGGTATACACATGGGAAGTAGAAGTAAAAATTGACGCCTACTATAAAGACGAGTTAGTTTGGTCGCAAGACTGGACACAAATTGACGGAAGAGAAGAGGAAGGAACATTTAATCCCAGTCAAAACCAACAAAGCTACACCAACTACCTAAAATGGAAAGCATATTACTATGCTAAAACTAAAATTTATAACCGTTACGGATTACGACTAGATTACACATCGCTTCCGGTTTTTTACACCAAAGCACTAGACAAAGAATACAAAGATATAATGAAGTCTTTCGAGGAAACAGTTGAAAAATTCTCTGCAAAAGGACTTACAGAAGATGTGAAAAGCGAATTGGAGATGTACATCCCAAAATGGGAAGAGGCTGTTAAAGATTACGTTCCCGGCACATCGCGGAAAGAAGCTCGTCAAGATGCAAGAGAAAACGATGAGGCAAAACTCCACGACAAAAACGTTTGGGCGGTCTATTACAACTTGGGATTGGCCTACACCCTTCTTCAAAACGAAGAAAAAGCCAATGAAAATATCGACATGGCTATTGAGCTTCGCCGTATTAAGCCTAAAGTAAAGAAAGATGAAGACGGAAACGTTAAAGCTTCATTTACTGCCGGAAACACTTATGGAAAAGTTCAAATGTACCTGCAAAGACTCGAAGAATTCGGCCCTGACTACATTGCTGGATTTAAAGCACAAGACCCTATGTTTGCACACATGTTTAAAACGGATCACAACTTACGCCAAGTATCAAATCTAACAGGAAGCTACATGTTTAGTGACTTCTATAGCAAAAAATTCAAGCTAGGTATCTTCTATAACTTTTTCCCAATTGACATGAAAGGGAGTCCTAAAAAAGTAGATGGTGTAATTACAAAGAACAATGAAGAAATTGCTCATTACAAGTACAGAGACTGGTTTATTTTGGGCAAACGTACAAAGATTTTCAACGGTGACAAATCACTCAAATCTGTAGCCATTAAGGGGAAACCGGGCAGCATGAAAACCGGGCGTACAGTATTCCCATCATACACAAAAAAAGAATGGGGTTTTGTAACAGAAACATGGTTTGAATGGACACTAAAATGGTTCCACAGCCCATCATCATACGGTAGATATTCTGCTAACTACGACTGGAACGGAGATATTCTTTTGGAAGGAAAATTCTGGGAAGACAACTGGTTTGCAATGTTTAAGAACGATGTGCCAAACAGTGTAAGTGCCACAAGCGAGTTGAGAATTAAATATAACGAAGACTTCGCAATTACGAATATCGAAGGTGGAGAAGGTGTTTCACAAGTTAGTTTCAACTGGGGAACAGGTGGATACACAGGTGTTAGAAAAGAAGGTGATTACAAAAAAGAGTATAAAGACTTTAACGTCAAAGGTGATGCAACAAAAGTCATTGAAAACGGTAAAGAATACGAAGTGAAATACTCGTACGACGATAAAGGAAACTGGACTGAAATGGTATACGGCGATTATATTATTCGTCGTAAGATTGCTTACTAGTTAAGTTTTTTTCATGACGTGAGGGGGGGAGCATTGCTCCCCCTTTCTTTTTATCCCTAAAAAATAATTTGATTAGTAATTTCGAGAAGACAGGCTTTTGCCTATTTTGCAAGTACAAAAAAACTCTTAAGTATGGCTTAGGTAGCTAAATCACTAAATGCTGAAAATCATAACCGAGAGTTTTTATACCGCACTACATGTGCGTTTAAAAAGAAGTTGCCAACCGCTCCATGGTATTTTCAAGAACAGACCGTGAACATCCAAAATTTAACCGCTGAAAACCACTGCCACCTTCGCCAAACATAGCACCTCCCGACAATCCGACACCTGCATCCTCAACCAATCGTTTTTGTACCGTCCGATCGTCTAGCCCCAATTTGCTAAAATCAAGCCACATGAGAAACGTTGATTCGGGCAAATAGGCATCAACATCTTTAATATTTTCATTTATAAACGCATATACATAATCGCGGTTTCCCTCCAGATAAACCAGTAACGCTTCCAACCAATCGTCACCTTTTTGATAGGCCGCTTTTAGTGCTTCCAACCCAAATGGATTGGTTAACCCGATATGGTAATTATCAAGCATCTGATTGTAAATCTTCAGCACAGAACTGTTTTGAATAACCACAATACTTGTAGACAAACCCGCCAAATTAAATGTTTTACTGGGCGCCATGCACGTAATAGTATTTTCTCTTGCGTAACCGGAAACCGTGGCAAAAGGCGTGTGAACATGACCGGAGAAAATAATATCTGCATGAATTTCATCACTAACTACCATAAGATTATGCTTTTCGGCAATGGCAGCTAATTTGGTAAGCTCCTCCTTAGTCCACGAACGCCCAACAGGATTATGCGGATTACATAAAAACATCATGCGCGTATGATGGTCGATGGAACGCTCCAAATGCTCAAAATCCATTTTGTAGGAACCTTTCTCGGGAACAAGCGTATTATTAAGTATTCGTCGACCATTATTTTCAATAGACGAAAAAAACGGGAAGTATACCGGCGACTGAACAATTACTTTATCGCCCGGTTTAGTAAACGCAAGCATGGCCATTACAATAGCTGACACCACGCCCGGAGAATAAGAAATATCCTTCTCCTCAACGTCCCATTTATATCGCCGCTTTATCCATTGCTGCGTAATCGCGTAATACTCCGGACAACGCATGGTGTATCCATACACATGGTGTTGGGCCCTATTCTCGATGGCTTCAGCAATTTCAGGCGCCACTTCAAAATCCATATCGGCAACCCAAAGCGGAGTAACATCTTCAGCACCGAAAATTTTCGCACGGGCATCATACTTAATACAACTGGTGTGAGAACGGTCAATAATTTTATCGAAATTATAGGCTGGCATAGTTTATTTCTTTTAAGATAAATGGATTAAAAATAATCCGGAAAAAATTTCGCGTGAGCATGATACACCTAAAAAAGATGTAAAACAAGCTAAAGTAGCTTTTTAGTTATTAATACCTGCCCGACTGATTAAGAAGGAGTAGCAAAGCAAAGTTATTACGATCGGTACCGTACACATTGGCTTGGGCCGGATTTTCGGGCATATAAATACGTCCGGCAATAGCCACACGACCATCGGCCAATAAAATACCCGAAGTTAAGTCGCTGTTGGTGGGTAAATTTTCGGCTACGTCTTTAGGCATTTCAGAATCGGGTCTGTCGTTCTGCGAAAACACATGGGCGTGCACTTGCTGCAAATTACTATCGATTAAAACATATTTGCCCTTAGTTACCACACGCTCATTATGTACCATTACACTTGATCCGTAAAGGACTATTTCTCCGTTGTCTTTAAGCACAAAACCGTTTCCACTGATATCGAGTATAACATTATAGCTTACTTTTCTTCCTTCAGCATCGAGTTTTAAAATACGGGTTTCATTTGTCCCCATCGATTCTTTGCTGTAGCTACACATATAAATAAATCCTCCATCGTCAGCCTCCACAATATCTTGCGCATAAAAATTATCGGGTACCGGTATATTTACACGCCACTGAGAAACACCTTTGGCATCGACTTTATATAAAACCGGCGAAAAATCGGATAGATTGTCGGTATACTTTTTACCTAGCACCATCATATTTCCATCAGAAAGTTGAATAATATTCGATGCTTCCTCATTTCGGTCTGATTTTATTTTTTTCGACCATTGTACCTCATCTTTTTCTGCATCTACCTTTACAAGGTTAATATTGTATCGATTATCCTTATCCATGCGCGTTTGAGCAAGCATAAACTGATGCATCTCAATATCTGATACATCGTTCAATATGGTTGAATACACTACATAATCACTTTTTTGCCTTACAATATCACCATTACTTTTCAGCGTAGACCACCATGGGGCAAAAATAGGACCCTGCCGAACACTGCCGAACAATTTCACATTTTGATTATCCATTATGTAGATGCCATTCAAATCGTAAATATGCTTTTTATCGATGATTTTATCCATCAATAAATTACCTCGTTTATCAACCCTGCAAAAATAGGGCACCGACTGCTCATACGAAGCTGTAGAAAGTTTTCCGAGCAAATAAATTTCCTGATTAGGAGCTTGAGTAAGCGCTACAAGCTTATTATTTACAAAAGTGCCGGAGGGATTAGGATAGTAAAACAAACCTGTTTGCGCCTCACTTTTAGTAATAAAAGCTACGAGTAAAAATAAAACAAGGCTTATACGTATCGGAATGGTTACAATAATTTTCATATGTTTAGAAATTAGTTATGTATTTAATTTTCAGTTATCACCGTTTATGGAAAAATGTAAATTATCTAAAAAGTACCATTAATGAGTGTCCATCTGTTTTTCTCAACATTTGTACTGCCAATTTGGCCATTCAGCCAACACTTAATCGTGCATCATACACATAATATAACTGAACGTAACAAATTTAGTTATTTTCAATAAATTCCACCACCTTCCTTACCATATTTGTAGAGCCAATAACCAGTGGTGTACGCTGATGAAGAGTATTAGGTTTCAGATCTAAGATACGATTAGATCCGTCTACCGCCATTCCGCCGGCTTGTTCCACGATAAATGCCAAAGGATTGGCCTCATATAACAGTCGCAATTTTCCGCTGGGTTGGTCTTGTGTTGCAGGGTACAGATAAATTCCACCGTTCAATAAATTTCGATGAAAATCGGCAACCAAGGAACCGATGTAACGTGCTTTGTAAGGGCGGTTGGTTTCCGGATCTATTTCCTGGGCAAATTTTATGTATCGTTGAATAGGTTCATCGAACTTTCGCATGTATCCTTCGTTAATTGAGTATAACGAACCATTTTCCGGGATCACCAAATCGGCATGCGACAGACAAAATTCACCAATGGACGGATCGAGTGTAAAACCATTCACCCCCCGACCGGTGGTGTATACAAGCATGGTAGACGATCCGTAAATAACATACCCTCCGGCAACCTGTTTAATACCTTCTTGCAAAAAATCGGCATCTTGGGCTTGATGTCCACGTTTAGAAACCCTCCGATAAATCGAAAAAATGGTTCCAATAGAAACATTAACGTCGATGTTGGAAGAGCCGTCGAGCGGATCGATACATACGATATAGTTTCCATCTTTGGCCAGTGTAGAATCAAAAGTAACAATTTCGTCAACCTCTTCCGATGCCATGCCACACACTTCGCCCGAAGCCCGAAGTGCGTGAATAAACTGAGCATCGGCATATACATCGAGTTTTTGCTGTGCCTCGCCTTGCGTATTAATGGTTCCCACATCGCCCAAAACATCGACAAGTCCGGCTTTATTCACCTCACGGTTAACAATTTTCGCCGCCACTCCAATATGACTAAGTAAGCGAGAGAGCTCTCCGGTGGCGTATTTAAAATCTGACTGTCGACGAATTATAAATTCGTTAAGTGTAATTCCCAAGTAATTATCCATGATCAATATTTTTTTACCCAAATTCCGCAAGCGTTTTGAACTATAAAAATTAAATCTTTAGGATTGTAATGAAATAAATTGACAGTTTTAAAGGAAGATATTTTGTTCTTTTACAACTTGAAAATGCCGTGAATAGCGAACTATTTAAAGAATTTTCAAGGAAAATAAAAGTACAAAAGAACGAGTTGAAAGCGTCAAGTTATTTCGGAACAATCCCTTTGCAAAAATCAGGATTAACATGAAAAACAAACATTTATACCCGCTTAATGTTTTTATCTCAAACAAACTTACAAAAAAACGACTGTATGGTTTAGAAATGCAATGAACAAATCGTATTTTGCATTTTCAACACTAAAAACAAACGAACTTTCATATGATTGTATATAAATTTGGTGGAGCTTCAATAAAAGATGCCGCCTCGGTAAAAAAGATGGTTCAAATTGCACAAACCACTCAAGAGCAAATAATTATTGTGGCATCGGCTATGGGAAAAACAACCAATAAATTAGAGAACATTCTCAATTTATGGTTCGACAGACAAAATTTCGACAATGAACTAAAAAACCTCATTGATTACCACCAGGAAATTATTGCTGAGTTATTCGAAAACACCATTCCGGGAAATCTTAACAGCCTATACGGCGACTTGCTCGACACGCTTCGTTCAGCTCCATCGTTGGATTACAACTACGAATACGACCGCATAGTATCGTTTGGCGAGCTATTCTCAACCAAAATTATTTCGGCATATTTTAATCGGTTAAAAAAACTTACAGTAAGATTTGTCGACATTCGAAAAGTAATTATTACGGACAGAAATTTCAGCAATGCCTCGATTATATACGATTTAACCAAGCGTTTTGCATTGGAAACCTTCACTTTTAAAGAAGCATCTGTTTACATAACGCAGGGGTTTATAGGCGGCTCGACAAACAACCAGACCACAACGCTGGGGCGCGAAGGCAGCGACTACACAGCGGCTATTCTGGCAAATGTGTGTAATGCACAAAAAGTAGTGGTTTGGAAAGATGTTCCGGGCATTATGAACGCCGACCCGGCGTGGATGCCCGACGCTCAAAAAATTGAAACGCTTACCTACGATGAAGCCATTGAGCTCACGTACTACGGAGCAAAAGTAATTCATCCAAAAACCATCAAACCCATTCAGGAAAAAGCAATTCCGCTCTGGGTAAAGTCGTTTTTAAAACCTGAAAGCAGTGGAACGCTCATCTCAGGCACTAGCGCATCGCAATACGAGAAACCTGTTTATATTCGAAAATGCAATCAGATGCTCATAAGCGTCAAACCCCAACAACCGGGTTTTATAAGCCAAAACGATATTAGTGCGCTTTTCGAATTAATTACCGATTTACAGGTTACGGTGCATTTAACCCAAATGTCGGCAGCTACATTTACAATTTGTATCGATCACAAAAAAGAAATTGCCAAAGCTATTGTTGGAAAATTACAAAAGCATTTCCATGTACGATATAATACAAATACAGATTTAATTACCATACGAAATTATACGCAAGAAAGCATAGCTTTAATAAATAAGCAACGCAAAATGCTTATTGAACAAAAAACACGCAAAACTGCTCAAATAGTAAGCATTAAAAAAGAAGATACTGATCCGGCAATGGAAAAAATTTAGTCGGGAATTTCGACAAAATGGAAGGGAACATCAATAAGTTCAGAATAGTAGCGCCCTGACTCGAACATATCTTCATCGTCGCTAATATATTCCCAAATAATTTCAACCTTAAACCCATCAGCGTAGGCCTGATTGATTTTTTGAATAATTTCGAACAACTTTTTCGATGTAGCGGTATTATAATATTTTAAAGAAACACGAAGCATAAATTTTGGCACATTACCAAAGTCGAGATCGCTGATCCAATTTAAAACTGGCATATAAACAGCATCAACATTTTCGGGAAACGAACTGCCCTCAATAGACAGTACTCCTGTTTCTTTATCAAAACCTATGTAAGGTTTAACTTTATCTGCTTGATTGAAGATCATATCATAAATTAAGTTTCAAATATAGAGTTTTAAATGATTGCAACCAACCGCGGTTTAAAATTTATGGCGTTCAAATCACAAATTATGCTTCCACCTAAATTTTGTCCGCAAACTCGTAAGCCTGATTTCGCAGACGTGGAATAAATCCCGCTCCCTCAATGGCATCGGTAATTGTATTTTTCTCAATCACCCTATTATTGCCTGCACTCGACACCACGTTCTCCTCTATCATCACAGACCCCAAATCGTTGGCTCCGGCATAAAGGCATAGTTGGGCAACGTCGCTACCAACTGTCAATAACGAGGCTTGTAAGTTGGGTACATTGTAAAGCACAATTCGACTTAAAGCCACCATGCGCAAGTATTCGCGAGAAAACACCTCGCCAATTTCCGGAAATTGCTGATACAATGCCGTTCCTTGTTTCATAAAAGGCCAAGGAATAAATGTGACAAAACCGGGCGCATCGGTAGGTTTTTCATCTTGTACAGTTCGAATCTTAATTAAATGGTCTATGCGTTCTTCAATGGTTTCCACATGTCCGAACATCATAGTAGCGGAGGTTACCAGCTTAAGCTGATGGGCAGCCCGCATTACGTTTAACCACTCCTCGCTTGAGCACTTACGCGGCGATATGGTTTGCCGTACACGGTCGCTTAAAATTTCCGCTCCTGCACCCGGTAAACTATCGAGCCCGGCATCAATAAGCTCCCGCAGGACTTGCTCATACGTTTTTTTCGCTTTGATGGCCAAAAAATGCACTTCGGCCGGCCCTAGCGCATGTAGTTTCAGCATAGGGAAACGTTTTTTCAGATCGGAAAACAACTGCACGTAAAAATGCAAATCCAATTTCGGATGCATGCCTCCTTGCAACAATAGTTGATTACCGCCTAAAGCAAACATTTCCTCAATTTTTGGAATATAATCTTCCATAGACGTAATGTACTCGCCCTCGCCTCCGGGCGTTACGCAAAAGTTACAAAACGAACATTGGCTAAAACAACCGTTCGTAATATTCACGTTACGATCGATGATCCACCCCACATAACGCGCATCAGTTTTTTGATTTCGAAGCTCGTGCCCTAACTTCATCAATTGCCATAAAGGTGCGTTTTTGTATAAAAAAAGCGCATCCGCCTTATTCACTATCCCTCCG
>JAWOEM010000296.1:0-2701 GCA_046482785.1 Salinivirgaceae bacterium | reverse complement strand
GGAAGAATATTTATTTCCCTTATAAAACCGCGAGTTAGTGATAATGAAATAATTGAAACAAAAACAGTAATTAGGATTATCCTGAAAGCAATTCTCTTTTTTTTATTTTTTATCAATCTTGTCATACCATTTTGTTTTTTGCAATTTAACAATTTTAAAACAAAAAAACTCCCTCTACAACCCCAAAACCGAATGTTGATTTCCATCCGCTTCATAAGCCCTTAGGTGCAGCGGAATGTGCGGGTATTGGCTTGCGAACTTTTTATATTTCGTGGGTTTATACATTTTTTCTGAGAAGAAAAAAAATAACCAATATTTTTTATTTCTGAAATAAGAATTATCGGATAATTTTGCTTTTTGGAATTTCATAGGTTATAGACGATAAGATTGAATTCTTTACCGTTTTATAGTTTATGGAAAACAAACATGATCAAGTCTTTTTGCTTAATATTTGTAATTGATTTGCAAACTATCTTAATTTCAACCGCAAAACACCTTAAAAATCATCCTTTCAGACCATTAAATATCTAAATCACCCTCTATTAACCAGAGGTTTTCGATAAAAAATAAATTTATAAGAAATGGGAGTATGTATTTAGTGGCATTGCAGTAACAGCCATGTTTAGTAACTTAAATGAATATTTAAAATTTGCGGTGCAAAGATATTGTTAAATAATAACATTGACAACAAATCTATATTTTTTTGAAATAACTTATATTGTTGGTATCTGCCTGTATGGTTAGTAATTCCGACTAATTCCGGAAAGAAATATATATTCATGTTTTTAAACACAAAAAAAGCGATTGAAATACATCAATCGCCTTCTTAGTATTTATACGTGGCAAATTATGGTGTTGGAAAACCATTAAAATTAAGAAACAACCCTTGACATGTTCATACCTGCGCTTATGTGCCCGAAAAATATTGCACGCGCACACTATCGGCCGTGTTTTGCACAGTTTCGAGCTCAACCGATTGCTTTTTATGTTTCATTGTCTGTTGCGGCCGAACAACAATAAAGCTAAGCAAAATAAGCAGCGAAATGCTAATTTTACAAAGCGTACAACTTCCAAGCCCCGAAAGGTTAAAGAACGATGCTTGTGTCATGTTGCTTTCCGGAGACAATTTATAATATCGTTTCATAGAAATAGAACTCAGCCGCTCACAATTACCCTTGGTGGCCGATGTATTGGTAAATTTCATGCTATCATGGTGGTCACTCATAACTATTATTTTAAATAGCAATATTTGGATTGTTTATACGTAATACGCAAAAAAAGCAAAAATATTGCACAATCCGCAAACGTTTGCGGAATTTATACCGCAAAATTCCTGTCAGCAGAAGAGAAAACACTCATTCGACTAAATAAAACAGCATCATAACCCTTTCAATATCAATGCAAAATTCAAAAACAATAGGACTACAAAAAATGATAAGTGCCCCGAAAAAAATAATTTATGAAATATCTCCCTGTTTCAGGTAAGAGAACTAACAGAAACCCATTCCGTAATCACGCCCGTATTTATACCTAATATTCCAATTCTGAATAGTTTAACAATTCATTATTGTTTTGTAGCGGTTTTTTCACTAAATTTGGTTACAAAAACCAAACTATATGGAAAGATCTTTACACAAAATACTAGTAACATGGGACTTTAGTGAAAAATCGCAATTTGCACTTGCACATGCGGTAAAATTAAGTCGCCAATTAGGCACTCAAATTGAGCTACTCCATGTGGTTAAAAAAGACACCGAAATACAAGAGGCTTTGGCTCGATTGGAAGAAGATGCCACAAAAGCCGAAGAAGCATATGGTGTAAAACCATTAGTGAAAGTACTCGAAGGAAGCATTTTTCATACCATTGGAGATTACACCAAAACAGAGGATGTAAAGCTGGTGGTAATGGGTACCCATGGCATAAAAGGGATGCAAAAATTTACCGGAAGCTGGGCGCTAAAAGTGGTGGCCAGTTCAGAAGCGCCATTTATTGTGGTTCAGGATATGCCTAAGGTTGAAACGTACGATAAAATTGTTTTTCCGGTCAACTTCAAGGCAGAGAACAAGGAGAAGCTAATTTGGGCAATCTACCTGGCCAAATATTTCAATTCCAAAATATACTTGTTCAAACCACCGGTAGACGATGAATACTACCTTAAAAAGGTGAATAGCAACCTTATTTTTGCGAAAAAACACCTGAAGCATTACGGAGTCAACTTTGAACTGCACACCGCAGAAAAGGCGAGTAAGTTTGAGGATGAAATGCTGCAATTTGCACAAGATATTGAAGCCGAATTGGTATTAATTATGACTACCAAGGGCATTGGGTTTGGCGACTATATTTTCGGGGCGTCGGAACAGTACATTATTGCTAACAGTGCGAAGGTTCCTATAATGTGTGTGAATCCGCGTAAGGATGTGGCGAAAGCGAATTATTCTTCGAATTGGTAGAATGCGAAAGTTTCTCTGATAACACAACGCCGGACAATTGTTCCGGCGTTTTTATTATCGCTCCATTTCATTGGTTTCGCGCGGAACATGTGCCATTAGGTCTTTTGCACCAAATTCAGTTACCAAAATATCGTTTTCTATGCGTATGCCAATTTGCTCTTCTCTTATATACAAGCCCGGCTCACATGTTATTACCATACCGGGTTCCAGGGGTGAGGACGTATCGCCAACGTCGTGCACGTCGAGTCCC
>JAWOEM010000238.1:0-2887 GCA_046482785.1 Salinivirgaceae bacterium | reverse complement strand
TGGGCAAAAGCGCTGGCCGAAAAAGCCAGAAGAAGTATGAACAGTATTTTTTTCATGATATATAATTTAGATTCAAGACTCAAGATTCAAGACAGGAATGAGTTCATGTTTTATGTATCCTGTGGTATTTGCAATTTATTTGTATTGAATGTTTCATTTATTTATTTTTTTGTTGGTACGGAACAGAGCCGCATTGGCAGCGTTTCGTTGGTTTCTATTTCACTGTTATCTATTTTCATTTCAATTCACTTATTGCCCTGCACCAAATACCAATCCACCCACGAGTCCAACTGACTTACCGAATTTGGCCGAAGTAAAATTTTTCTTTTATCATTAAGCAAATATATGGTTGGTGTAGCAAATACATGGCAACTTTTCACTATCGGAGATTCCCATTTCTGGTAATCGCAGATGCTGATAAATGGAAACACTCCGGCAAAACTTTTAAATAGTTTCTCGTCTTCGTCAAGCGAAACAAATACGACTTCAATGCCTTGTTCTTTCCATTTTTTGTAAAAACCTGAAATTTTTGAAAGTTCCTGTGGGCATTGTGGACACCAACTTGCTCCAAAAACCACTACCGAATATTTGCTTTTTAAATCGGAAAGTTTTTTTGGTTGTTTAGTAGTTTCATAGCCGGGTGCAATTATATCTTTTTTGAAATCAAAATCGGGAGCTGTGTTTCCCTTTTTCATGGCCCGGTAGCTTTCCAATTGGGCGGCAAAATCGTTGTTAATGGTGCAAGTCTGTTCGTTAAGCAATTTCAGTGCTAAATATTCTGATGCTTCGAACAGACTGCGTTTTTCCATGAATTTGAATACGAATTCTGTTATCTCATTTAATTTCTGCTCGTCCGGTAAAAGGTTTGAAACCAAAATATCTATGGATTTATCCATTTCGATATAAACAGAATCCAATGAACGTCCGCTGTTTTCAATCAGCCAAAAATGACTTTCGATAATATCTGCCAGCAAACCGCTTTTTTGTAAACGAGGGTCGGTATAATCTATTTTTCGGAAAGATGCTAAGGCAGCAGGGATTTCTTCGGTTCGGTATTGTGCAATGGTGGAAACCGAACTCGCTAATTTGCGCAGTGGCAAATAGTAACTTACATAAGTATCAGAATTTAAACCTGCCAAAAAGAGGCTGTCTTCGGTTTTTATTCGTTGCTTCTCGGTGGCAATAGCTTGTTTGGGTAGAGATTGCACTGCAAAAAGGGAATCTTTTGCATATATTTTTTCTAAATATCCCCAGGCACTTAATGCCTGCTCTCTGCGAGGATGCTCAGTAGCATATTCTGTAAAAAGTTGATTTTCTTTTCCTTCAATAATTTCAATACGCTCAGCAAGGACAAGACTTATTCCTTTCAACTTTATACCCTTCGACGAGCTCAGGGCATCGCTTTCACCTTCAAGTACTATAAAAAAGGGCTTATTGTCTTGAGCCGATATATAGCCCATGCCATAATCTTCTTCACTGTAAGAAATAACAAACGTTCCTTTTTCATTGGCTTGAATGCTGTCAATAACATAAGTATCAAAACCATTAAAGCCTGATAGTTTAATTTGTTGGTTGGCAATTCCGGGAAATGTTCCTGTAATGGTATTTTGTGAATATACAAAAACAGTAACAAAAATTAAAATAGTGATAATAAGTATTTTTTTCATAAAATATTATGTTTCACAAACACCGTTGCATCTTCATTGTAGCACTTATAAAATAAACCTTCTTTGAAAAGAGTGAATCGTGTTTTATCGGCACTTGCATGTATTTTTTATGCTATTGTCATATTATGGCCATTTCAAAAAAAAACGGTCGCCAAAGGCGGTATTTAAACCATGCCATTCGCTAAGGCGGAATGGCATGGTAAAGTGTCAAAATAAATCAAAGTGTCCCAATGAAATACGTGTTCCGTTGCACTCCCCAAATTTCACTGGATAAATCAATCCTTAAGGCAACGCACAGAGTTACCGTACGCCCTGCCGTTGCCGCTCATGAAGGCATTGCTACTGTTGAAGTTCGGGCTCCGCGAGTAGGTACCATCCACAGTACCTGACCAATAGTGGCCGCTGGAACCCACGTAGTAGAGCGAACCACTGCTGCAGTAGCGGTAGCCAGCCACTGGCAATTTGAGCGGAGAGGCAAAAGCCCCGGCTGCATCATTACTGCTCCAGCTTGTACGTTCGGCTTCCCATTCTGCTTCTGTTGGCAACCTATAACCACTTGGGCAAGGGTTGTTTATGCCGCTTACGCCCTGCCAAAGGTTGTCGTTTTGCGGGTTGTGCTAGTCGTAAGGGCCTAAGCCGTTGGTAATGAAATCGCCATGCCCGGGTGTGTCGCTTGTTGCCAATGTAGCTGTTGTACCTGATGTTCTTATTTGGTGTCCGTCAGCAGCACGTCCCCATTGGTATAAATCGCCGTAAGCATTGGCATCTGTGCTGCTTGTTGCAACTTGAGAAGCCCCCAGGTTGCGGTCCATCCATATTTCGCCGGTAGCGATGTTCATGACATCCGTTGGACTTACAAGAGGTCCCCATTGTGGTTTATTATCAATAAAATATAAAGTTTGTCCGTTAGAACTTGCAGGAGCTACGGTTACCCATGCTGTGCCGTTCCAGTATTGCATTTCGCCGGTAGTTGTACCTGGAGCAGTACTTACTGCAGCCCAGGCAGTTCCATTATATTGGAAAAGACCCGCTGTACCGTCTGTTTGATAAATAAAAAGACCGGTTGCCGGGCTACTTATTGCATCACGTTGGGTTTTGGTCATTCTTGGCGGCAATAAGCCTTTGGTGGTTGAACTTACATTCAATTGTGCCGAAGCGTTGGGTGTGGTGGTGCCAATGCCTGTTTGGGCAAAAGCGGTGGATGAAAAGGCAAGAAGAAG
>JAWOEM010000225.1:0-2839 GCA_046482785.1 Salinivirgaceae bacterium | reverse complement strand
GCGATCAGCTCTACATTTGTGTCATCAAAAATAAACGAATTATAAATTTTAAAACTAGAAAAGATGAACACAAAAGGATTTTTAGCAACAGCAGCAATTTTTGTATTTACGATAACAGGAATGGCACAGAAAGAGAGCAAAAATTACATTTGGGAATGGGAAACAGCCAAAAAAACACACGAAATTGGACTTTATGGGGGTATTAGCGGAAATTACACCGAAGTATTTGGCAATTCGGCATCTTGGTTGGGAGCACGCATTGGCGTCGTGTTTAATCAACGATGGACTGTTGGGTTGGAAGGGCAAGCCCTGAACTACGATCGAGAACTTTCCGAATTGTCAAATGAAGGAACTTACAGGTTAGAAGCTGGCTACAGCGGTACGTACGTGGAATATCTTCAGCCACTCGGGAAGCGGTTTAAATTAAGTTTGAACGTTCTTACAGGTCGTGGAGTAGCGCAGTATCGTTATCAAAAAGAATTTGCTGCCGAGCTGGAATGGTACGAAGAATTTGTTGATCGCGATCATTTTGCAGTTTTTCAGCCGGGAGCACGCTTTTATGCAAATATTGGTGGTAAATGGTGGGCTGCTCTGGAGGCTTCGTACACTACAACTTCGCCTTTGCAAATAAAGGGAGCCAAAGAAAACTTTCTCGAAGGAGCCAATGTGGGTTTATCTGTTAACTATGGGATATTTTAATTCTCTCGCAACCGATTTTAACCCAAACCCAAACCCGAACCCAGATCTGAAACTTTCGCTATCAATTTTAACTGAAATTTAGTATAATGACTATCTTTAGCCCAAAAAATAGACGGAAAATGAATATCAACCCGTTTAAAACCATTCGGTACGGTAAATTTGTTTTGCTACTGGTTCTATTCTCGTTGGTGTTGCAACTCATTATTATATCGTACAACCATTACTCCGGTTTTTTTACCCTGACGGGGATGCTCGATTTTATTACCCGATGGGTTTATAGTAGTGTACTGACATTTATAGCGGCCAATATTCTTGTTTGGCCAAACCTGAAAGTTATCCAACTTCTTAATCGGTATTATGGCTGGCAAAAGCATATTGGCATTCGCATTGCCTACGAGCTGGCGGGAGTTGTTTTAATTGCTGTAATTATTGCCATTTTTATTACCATGCTGGCACATACCATCGATAATTATGAAGAGCCATTAAATTCGGTGTTGGTCACAAATGTGCTTGTTACATCGGTGGTGAACCTAATTTTTATGATTGCTCTGGAGGCATGGTTGTTTTTCAGTCATGGCCGACGAGAGGAGCAGAGGGTACAAGAGTTGAACCGCGAACTATCGCTCATGCGTTTTGAGGTGTTAAAAGATCAGTTGAAACCACATTTTATGTTTAACAGTTTGAATGTATTAAGTGGATTAATTGATGAGAATGTTGAAAAAGCACAAGACTTTATAGATGAGTTTGCACAAGTGTATCGATATGTTTTAGAGACCATTGAGAAAAACCTGGTTACCGTAGATGAAGAATTGAACTTTGCCCGGTCGTACATGTATTTACAGCAAGTACGATATGGAGAAAATTTACATTTTACTATTGATGTTTCGGCGTCGTATTTAACCATGTGCTTGCCACCGTTATCTATGCAGATTGTTTTGGAGAACGCCATCAAGCATAACGCCCTGGAACCCGGAAAACCTCTTAAAATTTCAGTTTATTCCACAAATGAAACTATTGTAATTGAAAATAACTTGCAACCAAAGGGGTGGAAAGCAAGAAGCACAGGGTTGGGGCAGGATAATCTTACCAAGAGGTATGAGTTAGTTGGAGCGCAAGCGCCCGAGTTTTTGATAACAGAAAAAAAGTACACTGTAAAATTACCAGCTGTACAAATAAATGATTAATAGCATATTACTATGGATGTATTGGTAGTAGAAGATGAACAAGTAGCAGCCAAAAAACTCATTAAACTATTGAATGATGTGGCTCCGCAAATGCGAGTTATCGGGCAAACCGCTTCGGTTAAAGAGAGTGTGAAATGGCTTATGAAGAACAAGCCCGAGCTCATTTTTATGGATATTCGATTATCCGACGGTATTTGTTTTAGCATTTTTGAACAATTGCAGGTCGATGCGCCCGTAATTTTTACAACTGCTTATGACCAATATGCCATAAAAGCATTTGAAATAAACAGTTTGGCCTATTTGTTAAAACCCGTACGCAAATCTGCACTGGTAAGCGCTTTAGAAAAATACGAACGTTTTTTCCGGTCTCAAAGCATAGATATGAATCATCTGTTAGCTCAGGTCAATGGAGCATCTGATTGTTGCAGAGAGCGGTTTTTGGTGCAGATTGGAGAAAAATTAATGCACATAAAAACAGCCGACATAGCTTGGTTTCATGTAATTGAAAAAGATGTTTATGCGGTTACAAAAGCCAATAAATCCTATCCGCTCGACTTTTCTCTCGATGCCATTATGGATGAAATTGATCAAAGCAGGTTCTTCCGTATTAACCGACGGTATATTATCAATATCGACGCCATCGATAGCATGGTGGCTTATTCGCGCGGCCGTGTAAAAATTCACCTGAATCCGCCTGCACCCATCCCGGAAGAAGTTGTAGTGAGTGTAGAGCGAGCCTCTTCGTTTAAAAAGTGGCTCAATCGGTAGGAGTATTGGCAGCTTTACTGTTAAAACAAATAGGAATATGAATTCCGGCAGTTAAAAAGAATTTTTTTCCTTCGTAAACTATTTCCCCGCTTTCAGTGCCCTGGTCTGAAAAGAATAGCACATTGAGTTTGTTCATAGGCTCAAATCCCATGGAAAAGTTACCTTGAACCGATAATACAATATTTTCA